>CAIYFF010000410.1 GCA_903925435.1 uncultured Planctomycetota bacterium
CGCCATGGTCGATCAGGATTCCATGGGCAAGGCCGCAGCGAACGAACCCTACCAGGTCGTCGCGCGGCGGTTTCGCCCCAAGGCCTTCGGCGAGGTGGTCGGGCAGGACGCGATCCAATCGACCCTGCGATCCGAGTTGGCGACCGGTCGCGTGCCGCACGCGTTCCTCTTTGCGGGCAGCCGCGGCGTCGGCAAGACGACGACTGCGCGCATCCTTGCCCGTTGCCTCAACTGCGAGAAGGGCCCAACCGTCGAGCCCTGCGGCGAGTGTTCGTTGTGCAAGTCGATCCTCGACGGCAGCAACCCCGACGTGATCGAGGTTGACGCCGCGTCGCACAACGGCGTCGACGATGTGCGCGCGCTGCGCGATCGCGTCGCGTTCGCGGCGATGCGGTCGCGCTACAAGGTCTACATCCTCGACGAGGCGCACATGCTGTCGAAGGGCGCGTGGAATGCGCTGCTGAAGACGCTCGAGGAGCCGCCGCCAGGTGTCGTGTTCGTGCTCGCGACGACCGAGTTGCACAAGGTCCCCGACACGATCCGGTCGCGTTGCCAGGTGCTGCACTTCCGCCGCATCGGCGACTCCGACATCAAGGCTCGCTTGCGCATGATCGTCGACAGCGAAGGCGTCGCGATGGACGAGGCGGTGCTCGACGAGATCGCTGCCACGAGCAAGGGCGGCATGCGCGACGCGGAGACGGCGCTCGAACGCGCGCTGCAACTCGCGCGCGATCACCAAGGTTCGTTCGACATCGCGGCCTACCGGGAGTTGACGCAGCGCCTTGGCACGGACCGCGTCGTCGAAGTCGCCGCGTCGTTGCTGAAGGGCGATGCGGCCGCGGGCTTGCAGTTCTGCGCCGAGTTGCAGCAGTCGGGCGGCGACGAGCGCGAAGCGCTGGGCGAACTGGTCGACGCGCTGCGCGCCGTCATGTTGCTCCAGGTCGATGGCCCGGAAAGCGGGCTCGTTGCGCACGTCGGCGCCGTTCGCGATCGATTGCTCGCGCTCGCCAAGGAGTCCGGCCGGCAGCAGGTCGAAGCGATGATCCAAGCCGCGGTGCTCGGGCGCGATCGGCTGCGTCGCCTTGAGGATCGCGCTGCGATCCTGGAGCTCACCGTCGTGCGCATGGCTGAGGCGGGCACGTTGCCGTCGCTCGGAGAACTCATCGCCGCGGTGCGCGATGGTGGCCTCGGCGCCTCGGCCGCTCCGCGTGCTGCAGCAACGGCTCCATCGCCGTCGCGTCCAGCCACTGCTGGCGCATCCGGCGCAACCTCCGCGATGCCGGCCGCTGCTGGCGCCGCGCCTGCTGGCGGCGACCTGCGTTCGATCGTGCTCGCCGCGTCGCGCGAAGAACCGCTGTTGTTGCGCACGATGGAGGCCTGCAAGTTCTCGGGCCCAGACCAGTCGGGCCTCGTCACGGTGACCGTCGACAGCGAATTGAAGATGCATCGCGATCGCGCGCAGTCGCCGCAGGTCCAACAGAAGTTGCGCGGTTGGCTGTCGCAGGCGCTCGGTCGCGTCATCACGGTCGACGTCAAGGTCCATGCGGTCGGCGAGGGCGGCCCGAGCTTGTCCTCGGCCCCGCCGCCCGGCGCTGCGGCAAAGCGCGTGCTCGAGAAGTTGGGCGGCCGCATCGTCGGCGTGAACCCCGAAGAGCGGCACCCAGCGCCTTCGCCCCAACGCGATTTGGAGCCCGCCGTCGAGGACGTGCCGCCGCCGCCGGACGACAGCGACAACTGACCGCGCGGCATTCGCCGATTAGGGCCCTTGGCTTCGAGGGCGGCAACGCGGCATGATCGCTCGGATGAGCCACGGATTCGGCGACATGCAAAGCCTGTTGAAGCAGGCGCAAGATATGCAACGGCGGGTGCAGGACACGCAGCGAGCGTTGTCGGAGCGCATCGTCGAGGGAACTGCAGGCGGCGGTGCCGTCAAGGTCTACGTCAGCGGCAACATGGAGGTCCAAGCGGTCAAGATCCAAAAGGCCGCGGTGGATCCCGACGATGTCGATGGCCTCGAGGACTTGGTCACGGCAGCCGTGCGCCAAGCGCTCTTGGCCGCGAAGGACCTGCGCGACCGCGAGATGGGCAAAGTCACGGGCGGCATGAACCTGCCGGGCATGGGCTTCTGAGCCCGCGGCAATCGACGCCATGGTCCTGCGGCACCACTCGATCGAGCGGTTGATGGAACAGCTCGGCCATCTGCCGGGCGTCGGTCCGATCTCCGCAGAGCGCATGGCGTACTACCTGCTGCGCATCGAGCAGTCCGAGGCGCTTGCGCTCGCGAATGCGATCGTTGCGGTGCGCGAATCGGTGCAGACCTGTTCGAAGTGCTTCCAGCTCGATGCCGTGGATCCGTGCTCGATCTGCTCGGACCCTGAGCGCGATCAGGGAATCGTTCTCGTCGTCGAGGACCCGCGTGAAGTGACCCGATTCGAAGATGCGGGCTACCGCGGGCTCTACCACGTTCTGCAAGGTCGCGTCAGCCAGGTCGAAGGCATCGGTCCCGACGACCTGACGACGGGCGCGTTGGTGCAGCGTTGCAAGAGCGGCGGCGTGCGCGAGGTTTGCCTCGCGAACAACCCCGACCTCGAAGGCGAAGGCACTGCGCAGCTCGTGGCCGAACGACTGCGGCCCGTCTGCGACAACGTGACAAGGCTCGCGCGCGGCATGCCCGCCGGCGGCTCGATCACGCAGCTGAGCAAGTCGATCCTCGCCGATGCGTTGCAAGGCCGGCGGCCGCTGCCGCCGCCCAACTGAGTCGCAATGCAGGACCCGTTGCCGATTGATCCGCTGCTGCCCGAAGTCGTGGCTGCAGTGCGTGAACGCGGGCTCGTGTTGCTTGCAGCGCCGCCCGGATCCGGCAAGACCACGCGCGCGCCTGCTGCGCTCGCGCACGCTGGGCTCGGCGGCGAAGTGCTGGTGCTCGAGCCTCGGCGGCTCGCTACGCGCGCAGCCGCTTCGCGCGTGGCGCAGGAACTCGGATGCGAACTCGGCGGCTTTGTTGGCTACCAGGTTCGCGGCGACCGTCGCGTGTCGCGCGACACGCGCCTGTGCTTCTTGACGGAAGGCGTGTTGGTGCGCCGTCTCGTGCAGGATCCGTTCCTCGAAGGCGTGGCAGCAGTCGTGCTCGACGAGTTCCACGAACGGCATCTCGAGGGCGACCTCGCGCTGTCGATGCTGCGCGAAGTCCGCGAGACGGTGCGCCCCGACCTGCGATTGTGCGTGATGTCGGCGACGCTCGATCTCGCGCCATTGCGCGCGTTCTTGCCAGGCGCTGTCGAGTTGCATAGCGACGGCCGTCTTCATCCCGTGCGCATCGAGCACGAGGCCAAGCGCGACGACGCGGACCTCGAGGTTCGCGTGCGCGCCGCCGTCGAACGCGCGCTGTCGGAGACTGCGGGCGACGTGCTCGTGTTCTTGCCGGGCACCGGCGAGATCGAGCGCTGCGAGCGCGCGATGGACAACCTCTCGCGACGGACCGGAGCGCTGGTTTTGCCGCTGCACGGCAAGTTGTCGGGCGAAGACCAAGATCGCGCGATCCGTCCGTTGACCGCGCGCAAGGTCGTGCTGTCGACCAACGTCGCCGAGAGTTCGTTGACGATCCCCGGCGTCACTGCGGTGGTGGACACTGGCCTTTGCCGCGAGCTGCGATTTGATCGCGGCCGAGGCGTCGACGTGCTGGAGCTGTCGCGCATCAGCCTCGCGTCCGCGACGCAGCGCGCAGGTCGTGCCGGCCGCACGGGGCCTGGCGTTTGCTACCGGCTCTGGACCGCTGGCGAAGAGCGCGGGATGAACGCGCGCACGATTCCCGACGTGCAGCGCGTCGACCTTTGCTCCGCGGCGTTGTCCGTGCGTTCCTTCTCGGGCCGTGATCCGAGTCAGTTCGCGTGGTTCGAGTCGCCTCCTGAGGCTGCGCTTCAAGGAGCAGACGAGTTGCTGCGCGAACTCGGCGCCGTCGATGCGCGCGCTGCGGTGACGAAGCGCGGCGAGGAGCTGTTGTCGATGCCCGTGCACCCGCGCCTTGGGGCCGTCGTGCTCGCAGGCCGTCAGCTCGGCTGCCCATGGTCAGCCGCCGCCGCTGCTGCGTTGCTCGGCGACGTGGATTCGCTGGGGCAAGGCGGTGGGCTCGATCTCACGAGCGCGGTTGCCGCGTTCCTGGAAGCATCCGAGCGCGGTTTCCCGCCGCACTTGTGCCGCGAAGCGGGCGTGTCGCCACAGGCTGCGCGCAACGTCTTTCGAACGGTCGAACGACTGATGCCACGCAACGCGTCACAACAGCAGGATCGCGCGGAAGCGCTGCCTTCTTGTTTGCTCGCGGGCTTTCCGGATCGAGTCGCTTCGCGACTCCAGAAGGATGCGCGCGAGGCGACGATGACAGGCGGACGCGGTCTCATGTTGCCGCCAGCTGCCGATGGCCACGATCTCGTGATTGCGCTGCGCCTGCATGAATCTGGCCGGCAACAACGATCGCAAGCGACGGTCGTGGCGCCGATCGACGCCCGTCTATTGGAGGCATCCGGCGCGTTGCGCACTTCGATCGAAGCAGAGCTCGACGAAGAACAGGGGCGCGTGTTCGCGGTGCGCGTGCGCGCCTATCGCGACCTTTGGTTGTCGTCGGCGCGCGGCGGCGAAGCGCCGGCGGAGCGCGTGCGCGAACTGCTGCTGTCGTTGCTGCGTCGCGATCCTGCGCGATGGCTCGGTGAATCGAAGGAGACTGCCGTGTTCCTCGCGCGCGTCGCGTTCTTGCGCGAACGCATGCCCGAACTCGAGTTCCCTGCGTTCTCGGTGGACGAGCAAGTCGAAGTCGCTGCGGATTCGCTCGGCGCCAGCACGGAGCTACGCACGCTCGCGGGCCTCGACCTGTCGCCGATGCTCGCTGGGCGCCTCTCGCCGGCGCAGTCCCACGCGCTGCGCATGCACGCGCCCGAACGCGTCGAGTTGCCCTCGGGCCGGCACGTTCTCATCGACTACTCCGCGCCCGCTGGGCCCAAGGTCCGCGCGCGCATGCAGGAGTTCTTCGGGCTGCCGTCAGTGGGCTTGCTTGCCGGTGGACGCGTTCGCCTCGTGCTCGAATTGCTCGCGCCAAACCATCAGCCAGTTCAGGTCACCACGGACCTCGCAAGCTTCTGGCAGAACGTCTACCCGACGGCGCGGCGCGAACTGATGCGTCGGTATCCGCGGCACAGTTGGCCGGAAGATCCCTTGGCTGCGGCCGCTGAGGCGCGTCCGAAACCGCGTCGTCGTAGCTGAAGGGAAAGCATCTCTACTCCCGCGTTGGTGCATGCCCAACGCTGAGGCTCCTTCCTCAAGCGGTTGTCCGCGCGTGACGAAACCATGCGCAGACAAGGCTGATGGAACTTCGCGCAACGACTTCTCAGCGGATGGAGCAGCGACTCCTGCCGCAGATGCTGCAATCGATCGAGATCCTGCAGCTCGCCACGGCGGACTTGCTGCAGTTGGTCTCCCAACAGATGGAGACCAACGAGGCGCTCGAATTGGCGCCAGTCGCAGAGACCGCTGAGCTGAGCGCGCAGATCGTCGATGCCACGGCGCGGGCTGCGGACGAATGGGATAGCCCAGGCGTTCGACCCGTCACCGAAGATGTCGATGGCAAGCGCGCATTGCTCGAGAGCCAAGCTGCGCCGGTGGACGAACTGGTCCACGCAGTTCGCATGCAAGCCTCGCTGCGCGGGTTGCCGCAGAGCTTGTGCGATGCCATCGGCGCGATCGCCGAGCACCTCGACGAACGTGGCCTGCTGGCTGCGCCGCTCGACGAAATCGCGCAGTCCGCGGCGTTGCCGACCGATGTCGCGCAGCGAGCGCTGGCCGAGCTGAAGACGATGGACCCGCGCGGCCTCGGCGCCAGCAGTGGCGTCGAAGCGATGTTGCTCCAAGCGGAGGGCGACCCCGACTACGCGGCGATCGAGCAACTGCTGACGCAGCACCTCGCGAAACTCGCGGACAACAAGTGGCCCGAGGTCGCGCGCGCGATGCAAATCTCCGTCGACGACGTCGCGGCGCTCGTCGAGCGCATGAAGCAACTGACTCCGGCGCCAGGCAGCTCGCTGCGGTCGCAGGCAGAGCCGGGCCTCGTTGCCGACGTTGCGGTGTGGACCGTCGATGGTGAGTTGCACGTTGCGCTCGCGGACGAAGGCCTGCCGCAGATCGCCGTCAGCGAGTTGTACGCGCAGATGTCGAAGGACGCGTCGGTGGACAAAGAGGTGCGCGACCGGTTGCGATCGCAGGTTCGCGAAGCGCGCGACCTCGTCGATGCGATCGCGCAGCGCCAGCGCACCCTGCTCCGCGTGACTCGCTCGGTGTTCGAGCGCCAGCGCGAGTTCTTGGAGCGCGGCCGCGCCGCGTTGCGGCCGCTGCGCATGTCCGATGTCGCCGACGAATTGTCGCTGCATGCATCGACCATCAGTCGCGCGATCGCTGGCAAGCACGTCGCGACTGCGTTCGGAACGATGCCGCTGCGCGAGTTCTGCGCGGGCGGCAGTTCGGACGGACGCGACTCTGCTGGGCACGCTCGCACTGCGGTCGCCGAGCGCATCGCTTCGCTCGTCGAGTCGGAAGACAAGTCGCGGCCGCTCTCGGACGACACGCTCGTCGAGCGCCTGCGCGAACAAGGCATCGAGATCGCGCGCCGCACCGTTGCGAAGTTGCGCGAGGAGCTCGGGATCCTATCCAGCTACCGCCGCCGTCAACACGGAGCCAAGGACTGATGGCCACGAACCAACACGATCCGTTCTCGTTCGGTCAGGTGCGGCTCGGCAAGGAGCCCGCATCGGGCGCGGTCGAGGACCTGCTCTTTTCGCAGCCGAGCGGGAACTCCGCGGACGCCGCGCGCGACACGAGTTGGGACCCGCCGCCGCAGTTCGCCGATGAGATCGCGCTTGCGCAGCCCAAGGCGCAACCGCAGCCCGCAGCCGCTCAGCACGCCAAGCCCGCGCGAAGCGAGCTTTCGAGCCAGCCATCGACGTTCGATGCGCCGACGCCCGAGCAGCAGCAAAAGCGAGAGGTCGCGTCGTCGCTGCCGCGCCTCGACTCGCACAACGTCATCCGCCCCGAATCGCGGCCGGCGCAAGCCGACGTCGCGTTCCACGAAGCTGCGATTCCCGCTGCTGTGTTCCTTGTCGTCGAGTCGCTCGCGGCCTACGCGTGGGCAAGCATGGAACAGCCAGTGCTCGCTGCACTGGGCGCCTTCCTCGGTTGCGGACTCGCGGCCTTCGCATGGTTCGCGGTGCGCCGCTGAGTTCGCTTCGCTATCCTCCTCGCCCGTGTCCACGGTCTTGCTGACGATCGCCTATGACGGGACGCACTACTCGGGTTGGCAGCGCCAACTCGGCGCGGTGACCGTGCAAGAGCGACTCGAAGACGCGCTGAAGACGATCTTCGGCGAACGCGTCGTGGTCGAGGGGTCGAGCAGGACCGACGCGGGCGTCCATGCGTTTGGGCAGTGCGCGCACATTCGGTTGCCGCGCGAGTTCTCGGTGGCCCAGTTGGTGCCCGCGCTCAACGGCAACTTGCCCGACGACATCGCAGTGCGATCGGCTCGGCTGGCGCCAGATGGGTTCCACGCGCGGTTCTGCGCGATGGGCAAGCGCTACGTCTATCGCTGCGTGACGAGTCGCATCCGGCCTGCGGTGGGCCGCGGCTACTACCACTGGGTGAAACGCCCGCTCGATCTCATCGCGATGCGCGAAGGCGCCAAGGCGCTGGTCGGCAAGCACGACTTCGCGTCGTTTGCGACCAACCCCGGCTACGAGCGAAAGCGCGGCACCGTTCGCACGATCCGAGCGATGCGCATCGCGCAGCGCACGTGGGGATTCGACCTCGTCGTCGAGGGCGATGGCTTTCTCTACAACATGGTGCGCGCGATCGCGGGCACCCTCATTGATGTTGGCTGGGGGCGCCTTGCCCCTGCCGATGTCGGCAGGATTCTCCGCAGCTGCGACCGCAGAGAAGCCGGTCCAAC
>CAIYFF010000411.1 GCA_903925435.1 uncultured Planctomycetota bacterium
AGGAGGCCCGATGGTCGTCCCCGAGGTCCAAATCCGTCCGTTTGCGGCCCGCGATGCCGAGGTCTTGGGGCCGTGGTTGGACGCGCCGGGGGTGTCGCTGCCGCCGGGTGGCTTGACGCAGCGATGGGCCGACCGATTGCTGGCGGATGGGCGCGTGCGGGCGTTCGTCGCGACCGTGGGCGGGGTCCCGGTCGGATTCGCGCGCCTGGACATCGGGCCGGACCGGCTTGCGGAGTTGACGATCGCGGTCGCGCGAGGGCATCGACAGCGCGGCGTCGGCGCCCGGCTGCTCGAACTGGTCGCAGACCAAGCGAAGCTCCTCGGCATTCGGCGGCTCCACGCGGTGGTGGACGAGAAAAATCGTCCGGCGTGCGCGTTCTTCGAACGGGTGGGTTTTGAGGAGCAATCGGTCCTGCCTTTGGCCGTGACGTTCGTCCGCTGGATCCACGACGCGACCGCCGTCGAGCTGGAAATCGACTCGGGCAGCTGACCGCCGAGGCGCATTCCGTTGCTGCGGCCGCGCGCCGTCGCCGGTAGAACCCTCCGCCCCCGATGCGCCCCGATAAGCGACCCCGAGGACCGCGCCGTCCCGAATCCACCCCGCCGTCGGGCCCGCCGACTCCGGGGCTCGCGCAACTCAACGAACGCGCGACCTCGCTGTGGCGCCGCGGCCAGGCTTGGTTCTACGCCGACGACCTGATGCGGCCGGTGCACGCGGCAGAACTCGTCCGCGTGGTCGACGCCGAGGGGCGCCCGTGCGGCTTGGCCGTCACGTCGCCCGCGAGCAAGTTGGCCCTGCGCGCATGCGGCCCTTGGGATGGCGACGCCATTCCCGATCGCGAAGCGTTCTTCTCGACGCGGCTGGCGGCAGCGATCGAGCGCCGCGCCGGCATGCTCGGCCCGCGCGATGGCGCGCGACTAGTCCACGGCGAGGCCGACGACTTGCCCGGGCTCGTCGTCGATCGCTACGGCAGCGTGCTGGTGCTGCAGGTCACGTCGCAGTTCGTCGAGTCGAGCCTCGATGCGATCGTGCCGTTCTTGGCCGAACGCCTCGATGCCGAGACCGTGATCGCGCGCAACGACGTCGCGGTGCGCAAGCTCGAAGGGTTGCCGCAAGAAGTCCGCCTCCTGCACGGCGCGCGCAAAGAGCAGGTCGAGATCGACGAGAACGGGCTCGCGCACCTCGTCGAGCCGTTTACCGGGCACAAGACGGGCTTCTACCTCGATCAGCGGCCGGCGCGCGCGATGGTGCGCGAACTCAGCAAGGGCCGCTCCGTGCTCGACCTGTTCAGCTACCAAGGCGCGTTCTCGCTGTCGGCGCTGAAGGGCGGCGCATCGTCCGCGACCGCGGTCGACCAGTCGGCGCGCGCGCTCGAACTCGCGCAACTGGGCGCACAGAAGAACGGGCTCACCGGCCTCACGACCGAGCGCGCGAACGTCTTCGACTACCTGCGGTCGCTGCGCGAGACCGATCGTCGCTTCGACTTGATCGTGCTCGATCCGCCTGCGTTCGCGAAGTCGCGTCGCGAACTCGATGGCGCGCTGCGCGGCTACCGCGATCTCAACCGGCAGGCGATGCGATTGCTCGCGCCGCATGGCTGGCTCGTCACGTGCTCGTGCAGCCACCACATGACGCCGCCGATGTTCGAGGACATGGCGAGGCAGGCGTCGGGCGGGCTGCCGTTCAAGATGGCGCTGCACCAGCGCATCGGCGCGGGCTCGGACCATCCGGTGTGGCTGTCGATGCCCGAGTCGGAGTATCTGAAGACGCTGGTTCTGCGCCGCATGGACTGAGGGAGCTGCAATGGAACAGGCCCAACTCCGCATCACTTTGAACGGCGAACCGCGCGCCGTGCCGTCGCCGTCGACCGTTGCCGACCTCGTGGCGTCGCTTGGCCTGCGCGCGGACCAAGTGGCTGTCGAGCGCAACAAGAAGCTCGTCCGGCGCGCGCAGCATGCGGAGACGTCGTTGTGCGACGGCGACGAGGTCGAGGTCGTGACGTTCTTCGGCGGCGGCTGATCGCAGCTTCGCGCCCTTGTGCCGCTGCGCGTAGCAGCGCACGATCCGCCGCGTGACTGCGCTCGTCGATTCGCCGCTGGTCCTCGGCCAGCATTCGTTCACTTCGCGCCTGTTCCTCGGCACAGGCAAGTACCCGTCGATGGACTCGATGGTGGAGTCGCTCGCGATCTCGGGCACGCAATGCGTGACCGTCGCCGTGCGTCGCATGCAGCTTGGCGCGCCGCAGGGCAAGACGCTGCTCGACTACCTGCCGCGCGACAAATACGTGCTGCTGCCCAACACCGCGGGCTGCTTCGACGCGGACCATGCGGTGCGCACCGCGCTGCTCGGCCGCGAGCTCGGCATGGGCGACCTCGTGAAGCTCGAAGTGCTCGGCGATCCGCAGACGCTGCTGCCCGATCCGATCGGTACGTTGGAGGCCGCGAAGACGTTGGTGAAGGACGGCTTCACGGTGCTGTGCTACACGAGCGATGACCCAGTGCTCGCAAAGCGCCTCGAAGACGTTGGCGTCACTGCCGTGATGCCCGCCGGCGCGCCGATCGGCAGCGGCCAGGGCATCCTCAATCCCAACAACATCCGCATCATCCTCGAACGCGCGAAGGTGCCGGTGATCGTCGATGCCGGCGTCGGCACCGCGAGCGACGTCTCGATTGCGTTCGAACTCGGCGCGCACGGCGTGTTGCTCAACACCGGCGTCGCGAGCGCGAAGGAGCCCGTGCGCATGGCGCGCGCGATGAAGGCCGCGGCCGAAGCGGGACGCGACGCGTTCCTCGCGGGCCGCATTCCGAAGAAGCTCTACGCCACTGCGTCGTCGCCGACGTCGGGCGTCATCGCCGGCGAATGAACGAGCAGCAGGCTCGAGCATCGGCGCTCGGCGCGACCGCGCGCATGTTCTGCGCGGCGTTCGTGTTCGTGTTCGCGCCCGCACTCGCATTGCAGTCGTGGGCGCGCTTCGTCGGCGCCGACGCCGAGGCGATCGCGAAAGACGTGTCCGTTCCCATGGGCGCGATGTCGTTCGCTGCGCTTGCACTGCTGTTGCTGACGCGCGCGATGTCGCCGGGGCCCACGCTACTGCCGCTGCGGGCGATTCCCGTCGTGTTGCGCTTCGTGCCGTTCTATCTCGCCTGGGCCGTGTTCGCGGTCGGGTGCATCGCGCTGCTGCACGCCATAGGCGCATTGACGGAGCCGCAGGAACAGCTCGTCTACCTGCAGCAGCACGGCATCGGCGAACTCGGCGGCGTGCTGGTTGTGCTCGGCGTCGTCGTCTTCGGTCCGCTCGCAGAAGAGATCTTCTTCCGCGGCTACCTGCAGGAACTCTGCGTCGCATGCGTCGGCGAACGCGCCGGGATCCTCGCTTGCGCCGCGCTGTTCGGCGTCCTGCACGGCGCGGCCTATGCGTTGCCGATCGCGGTGTTCGGCTGGTTCCTCGGCGATCTCCGCCGTCGTCATGGATCGCTGCTGGCGCCGTGGCTCGCGCACGCGATGTTCAACGCAGTCAGCGTGTTCCTCGTCCTCTACTGGCCTGACTTCCTCGACTGGATGTATCCCCGATGATCCCCGAAGCCCGCGAGTTCCGCGTCTATCCCGACATGGTTGGCCGCATGAAGCGCCGCGGCGATGCGATGGTCGCTGACAACGCGACCGTCGTCGGCGATGTGCGCCTCGGCAAAGACGTCGGCGTCTGGTTTGGCGTCACGATCCGCGGCGACGATGCGTCGATCACGATCGGTGACGAGTGCAACGTGCAGGACAACAGCTGCATCCATGTCGACATCGGCGCGCCGCTCGTGATGGGGCGCGGTGTCACGATCGGCCACGGCGTGATCCTGCACGGCGTCGAGATCGGCGACTACGCGTTGGTCGGAATGGGCGCGATCGTTCTCGGTGGCGCGCGCATCGGCGAATACTCGATCCTCGGCGCCGGCTGTCTGATCAAGGAGAACGCGGTCATCCCGCCGCGCTCGTTGGTGGTCGGGTTGCCCGGGAAAATCGTGCGGCAGGTCACCGAGGAGGAGATGGAGCACCAGCGGTGGCGCGCCGCCCACTACGTGCAGCGCGCGAAGACCTACCTGTTCGGCGGCTGAGCAGGGCACAACGCCCATGGCATGGGCCGTTGTTCGGCTGCATGTGGGCGATGGTGCGCGCTGGATCCGGCGCGCATCGGATGAGGAGATGGACGCAGCGCGGCTGCAGTCCGTGTCTCAGTTCGAGAACGGCTCGCCGCATCGCAATGCCTGTGTTGCGCAATGGTGGTACCGTTCGATATCTCACCAAGTCTCGACTCCGAAATGCACCGATCCAAGATTGCCGTCTATCTCGCGCTTGCTGTTGCTGCGGCATGTGCCCGTCACGACAACGCAACCGCCCCGGTTGTTCCGGTCGGCTCGAATCCAAAGTTCGAGACCCGCACCGAGATCTCCACTGGTGTTGCCTTCCACGCGGACTGCGCGGTGGCGGACTTCAACGGCGACAACAAAGTTGACCTTGTGATCGGCGGCTTCGATGGCGAAATCCAAGTGCTGATCGGCAATGGCCCCGTGTTCACCGCGGGCCAGCAGCTCAACCCGGGCGGCGTCGTGATCTGGATGGATCACTCGGACTTTGATGCCGACGGCGACGTCGACCTCGCAATCCTCCGCCGCGATGCGCAGTTCGTCGAAGTTCTGGAGAACGACGGCAACGCGCAGTTCTCGCCTGGCCCGTCGTTCCCGGTCGGCTCGGGCTCGCTGCAAGTGCTTGCAGCAGACGCGACGGATGACGGCATCGTCGACCTGCTGGTGTCGCGGCCCTACTCGCCCGAGATCCAAGTCTTTGTCGGCGACGGCGCAGGCGCGTTCGCGCAAGGCCAAGCGATCACGCTGCCCGATGGTGGCCAGTCGTTCACGATGGCGCTCGGCGACGCGACGCGCGATCAGATCGCCGACCTCGTGGTTGCGGATCCAACGCTGAACCGCGTCCTGGTGTTCGCCGGCCTCGGCTCCAACCAGTCGTTTAGCCCCGCGCCCACGATCCTCGCAGTCCCAGGCGGCCCGGCAGCCTGCTCGGTCGGCGACATCACGGGCGATGGCGCCGCGGATATCGCGGTGTCCTGCTACGAGGAGAACCGCTTCACGGTGATCACGTCCTTCCTCGCGCAAACGGGCTTGCAGTCCTACACGTCGGAGAACGTCGCTGCGGAAGGCCGCGCCTCGCTGACGACGATTGGCGATGTGACGGGCGATGGCCTCGCGGACCTGGTCGCGTGCGTCGTGGATCGCGCGAGCGTCCTCGTCGTGCCGCAGGCGGCCGCAGGTGGCCTTGGCCAGCCGTTCCAGATGGACTCGACGGGATTGCCGCTGCGTCCGGCCGTCGTCGATGTCGACCTCAACGGCAAGAACGACCTCATCGTGCTGTCGGGTCTCGCCGACCGTATGAACCTCTGGCTGTCGGATGCTTCGGGCAAGCTGCTCGGCGCTCGCAACTGGGATTCGGGCCTGATCGAGTCGGGCATCGCCGTCAGCGTCGATCTCGATGGCGACGGCCGTCCGGAAGTCATCGCCGGCGATGCGCATGAGTCGCGACTCGTCGTGATGCGCGCTAGCGAGAACCTCTCGCTGTTGGCGGCGCAGACGATCGAGATCGGTTCGCCGGTCACGCAGATCCGCGTCGCGGACATCGACCGCGACCTCAAGAAGGACCTCGTCGTGTCGGTGCGCGAAGGCGTCAAGATCCTGCGCAACCTGTCGACGTCGGGCAACGTGTCGCTCGAACTCGTGCCTGGCCTGTCGCTGCAGTTCGGCAACGCCGATGCGCCGATCGGCTCGGCCGCCTCGGACTTCAACCGCGATGGCTTCGTCGATCTCGCGATCGCTGGCTACGAGAGTGGCAACGTGCAACTGCTGCTCGGCACGAGCAACGCCTTCGACTACTCGGCTGCACCGCAGCTGATCCAGGTCGGCGGTGGGCCGGTCGACGTGGTCGCGGCGGACTTCAACGGCGACAAGATCGTGGACCTCGCGGTGTCGCGCCGCCTGCAGTCGGACATCGTCGTGCTGCAGAACAACGGCAACGGCATCTTCACGCAGACCCTGAGCTTCCCGGTCGGCGCCGCTCCGAACTACCTCCTGAGCGAGGACTTCAACCGTGACGGCCGCGTGGACCTCGTGGTCGCCAACGAAGACGCGGACTCGGTGTCGGTGCTGTTCGGCGCTGCGCAGGGCTTCACCAGCGCCAGCTTCGCGGCCGGCAACTTCCCGAGCGCGCTGCTCACCGAAGACCTCACCGGCGACGGCATCCCGGACATCCTCGTGGCCTCGCGCCTCGGCGAAGACTTCCGCGTGCTGGTCGGCGACGGCCAGGGCGGGTTCCCGAACGTGTTCGGGTTCCCCGGCACGCTCGGCGCGTCGGGCGTCTCGATGGGCGACCTGGACGGCGACGGCGATCGCGAACTCGTGATCGGCAGCGTGGTTACCAATCGCGTGTCGGTGGTGAAGAGTCTGCAGCAGAACAACTAGTCTGCGCCGAACGGAATGCGCGCGGCCTCAGTGCCGCGCGTTGCCATTTGCTAGAAGAGTCCACGCAATGAAGTCTCCTTCCGAATACCAGGGCGTCATCCTCGCGGCAGGCAAGGGCACTCGCATGCGGCCGTTCTCGGAGCGCTGGCCGAAGCCGATCCTGCCGGTGCTCGGCAAGCCGCTGATGGTGCATCAGCTGGACATGATGGCGCAGCTCGGAATTCGCGATGTCGTGATCGTGATCGGGCACCTCGGCCACGAAGTCGTGCGCGCGCTCGGCGACGGCAGCAAGTTCGGCCTTCGGCTTCGCTACGTCGAACAAGAGGAGACGCTCGGCATCGCGCACGCGGTGTCGCGCCTCGAGCCGCACGTCGACAAGCCGTTTTTCTGTTCCTCGGCGACATCTTCTTCGGCACCGAGAACCTCGGCGCGATGGTGGAGTCGCATGCGGCGGGCCGCGCGCAAGGCGTGCTCGCGTGCAAGCGAGAGCCTGACCTCGCGAAGATCCGCCGCAACTTCGTCGTGCTCACCGAGCCTGACGGTCGCGTGTATCGCGTCGTCGAGAAGCCGCGTCACCCGCGCACGGACTTGAAGGGCTGCGGCATCTACCTGTTCGACCTCGCGTTCTTCGACGCCGTGCGTCGCACGCCGCGCACTGCGATGCGCAACGAATACGAGATCACCGACGCGATCCAGATCTTCATCGACGATGGCTATCGCGTGGAGTCTGCCGAGGTCGTCAAGGAGGACGTCAACGTGTCCTTCCCCGCCGATCTGCTCGAGCTCAACTTGCGCATGCTCGAACGGGCCAACGAGCCGAACTGGTTTGGCGCATCGGTCGAAGTGGAGCCGGGCGCGCTGCTGGAGCGCACCGTGGTGATGGACGGCGCATCCGTCGCAGCTGGCTCCGCGTTGACAGAGTGCTTGCTGTTCCCCGGCGCCAAGGTGCCGAGCGGCAAGGTCGCGCACCGCACGATCTTCACGTCGGAGAGTGAGATCCGCTGCGCCGGCGGCGAGTTGTCGTGACGCAGTAGGCGGCGGCGCCGGATCGCAGTCGCCGCGCCGGCGTTTGCATCCGATCGCTGTGCGCGCGACGTTTCGCAGCAGCCATTCCCCATGCTGCTGACCTTCGCACTCGCTCTCGCCGCGCCGCAGGATCTCGTCCTGCAGAACGCGCGCATCTGGACCGGAACCGATGCCGCTCCTCGCGGCGAAGTCGTCGTGCGCAACGGACGCGTGGCGCAGGACGGCGAGAAGCCGGGCGACGGCGCGCGCACGATCAACCTGAAGGGCGCGTTCGTGATGCCTGGCCTGCAGGACGCGCACGGGCATCTGCAGGGGCTTGGCGCGGCGTTGGAAGAAGTCGATCTGTTTGCCGCGAAGAGCTACGCCGAACTGATCGAGCGAGTGCAGCGCGCAGCGAAAGGGCGGAAGCCGGGCGAGTGGATCGTCGGGCGCGGTTGGGACCAGAACCTGTGGCCCGACACGTCGATGCCGCATCACCGCGACCTGTCGGCTGCGACGCCGGACCATCCGGTCTGGCTCGTGCGCGTCGATGGCCACGCGGCGCTCGCGAATGCGAACGCGCTCGCTGCCGGCAAGCTCGGTCGTTCGAGCGAAGCGCCGACGGGCGGCGAGATCCTTCGCGACGGAGACGGGGAGCCGACGGGCGTGCTGGTCGATCGCGCGATGGCGCTCGTGCCGTTGCCCGCGCCAACCGTCGAAGCGGTTCGCCGCCGCATGCTGGCGGCGCAGCAGCAGTGCTTCTTGGCGGGGCTCACGTGCGTTCATGACGCGGGAGTGTCTGGCGACGAAGCCGATCGCCTCGTCGCGATGGCAGACGAAGGCGCGTGGGGGCTCCGCGTGCACGTGATGTTGTCGGGCGATCAGACTGCGGCGATCCGTCGCGGCCCGCGCGCAAGCAAGAGCGGGCTCGTGCAGGTGCGCGCCGTGAAGTCGTACGCCGACGGCGCGCTCGGCTCGCGCGGCGCGCTTCTGTTGCAGCCTTACGCCGACAAGAAGGGCTACCGTGGATTGCCGCTGTCCGCTGGCCTCGCCGATCTTGCGCAACTGTGCGCGGACTCCGGGATGCAGCTCTGCGTGCACGCGATCGGCGACGCTGCGAATCGCAAGGTGCTGGACGTGTTCGAGGCGGTGCGATTTGCCGACGGCGCGCGCGAGGCTGCACGCTGGCGCATCGAGCACTGCCAGGTCGTGGCCGAGCAAGATCGTGCGCGGTTCGTCGCGCTGTCGGTGATCCCGTCGATGCAGCCGACGCACCTCACGTCCGACATGCCGTGGGCAGCGCAACGCCTTGGTGAAGAGCGAATCGGGACTGCCTATGCGTGGCGCGAACTGCTGGCGCTCGGCTTGCCGGTCGCATTCGGCAGCGACTTCCCGGTCGAGAGTGTCGATGTGCGCAAGGGACTCTTCGCGGCGGTCACAACCAAGGCGTCGCCCGATGGCGAGCCGATGCGCAAGGATCAGCAGCTGTCGCGCGTGGACGCGTTGCGCGGCTTCACGGTGCATGCGGCGCATGCGATGTTTGCCGAGCAAGAACTCGGCACGATCGAGACCGACAAGCGCGCGGACTTCACGGTGTTCGATCGCGACCTGCGCGAGTGCAGTGAGGCAGAGATCCTGTCTGCTCGCGTGCTGCTGACGATCGTCGATGGGCGCGTCGTGTTCGAGGCGGTGGACTGATCCGAGATCGGTCGCGACTCGATGCCCCAGAAAGCGCGAAGGGCTCGCTGCGCAGACTGCGCGGCGAGCCCTTCGTCGTTGGTCGCTTCTTGCAGTGCGAGTCGTTCCACTCGCTCCGCAACTCAGATCAGCGGACCAGCTTGCTGTAGCGGTAGTAGGCCTCGAGCGTCAGCACGAGCGACGCGGTCGAGTAGACGCGGCCGCCATCCTCGCCCCAGACGTCGATCGGATCCCACGAGCCCTTGAAGTTGCCGTCCTGGCGCTGCGGCTTCACGACTGCGTCGTTGAGCTTCGACGACCAGTCCTTCCAGTATTGGCCACCCATCTGGAACATCGCGTAGGTCGCGTAGTACCAGTAGTAGTGGTCGATCGAGCCGCTCTTGGTGTCCCACATGGGCGGCTTCATCTTGATGAGGTCGGCGGCCTGCTTCATCGTCGGCTTCTCCTTCGGGTCCTGGCCCATGAAGAAGCGGCAGAACAGCGACACCGCGGTCATCGCCTCGCCCTTCTCCG
>CAIYFF010000412.1 GCA_903925435.1 uncultured Planctomycetota bacterium
AAAACCTGTGGGGGGTCGCCTCGCGCGGCTCCCGGTGGGTTCGATTCCCATGCGCTCCCGCCATTTCGTTGCGTCGGCCGCGTTCTCGCAGCGACGGCACGCAACGGCTCGGCGCATCGTCGCACCTCGCGTGGCCATGTCGCAGTGAAGCGCCTGGCGGCGATCAGCGACGGTTCGGCGGCTGTGCCATGCCCGCGCGACCACTGGCGATCGAGATCTCCGCAACCACGGGCAGGTGGTCCGAGCCCACGTCGGGTCCCAGTTCGCGCCGCGTGACGACGAGGTCGAGAGACACGAGCACGTGGTCGATTGGGATGCGCAGCCATCTCGGCAGCGCCACGGGCCACGAGCCCTGGTAGCCGTGGCCTTCGGCGGAGTCGCGGAGGCCCGCTGCATCGCATGCGCGCGTGAGTTGCTGCGTCCAACGTGTGGCGTTCAGGTCGCCGAGCACGATGCGCGCGCCATTCATGCGCTGCATGCGCGTGGCAAGTTGCTCGAGCGCGAGGTCGCGCATGGTTGCGTAGTCGCGCGACATCGGCGGCGGCGGATGCACTGCGGCCAAGGCGATCGCGTGACCGTCCAAGTCGATCGTCGCGAAGATCGCTTGGTGAGACGACGCGCCGAGTGGCTCGAGGCTCACGTCACGCAACGGATGCTTGCTGAACAGCGCGATGCCAAATGGGCTCGCGATCGCGTGTTCGACGAGATGCGGCCATCGCGCCCTCAGCGATGCCAGCGCGCGTTGGTGGGCAGGCGTGTATTCGAGCACGGCGAACACGTCGGCGTCGGTCTCTACAAGCCACGCGCGCACGCGTTCGGGCGTCGGGTTGTTGGCAAACGCATTGACGATTGCCGCTCGAAGCAAAGGGGCTCCTGTCGCGGCAGCGTGGTCCCTTGGGGCATAGAGCGGCCACAATCGAACGCCGGGGACCACCGCGATGGCTGCGAACAGCAGCGCGGATTTCATGCGCAGCACGAGCAACAACACGAGAGCGGCTCCGGCGAGCGCCAGCGCGCACGGCAGCGCACAGTGCGCCGCAAGATCGAGCGGCCACGGCACGTCCTCGCGCATCGGCAACAGCGCCACCGCGGCTGTCGGCAGCGCACACATCCAAACGATGCGAGCGATGCTCGCGGCGAAGGAGCGTGGGCGAGGAACGTCGGGCGTTGCGGTCACGCGTGCACTCGACTCGACGCGCCGGGCGGATGCCAGCGGCGGCGATGCCCGAAGGTGCCGCGCTCCCGCGGAATCGAATGGTCGCACGCAAGCCAGCACGACGTGCGCGCGATGCTGCACGGCTGGAGCCCCTGCGCGAACCGAGGTGCGCCCGCTCGCGTGTCGCAGTTGACCGTAAATACCCGCAGTCGCCACCGGAGGGTGGACCCATCCTGCCCACGTTTGCATGATGTTCGCCCTTCCATGTCGTCCTCACCACTAGCCGCGCGCCAGAAGGCGCTCGTCGAACTGCGCACGTTCGTGGCGCAGTGGTTTCGCGACGGCCGCGAGGAAGGCCTGGAGGAGGACACGCCGCTCGTGACGTCGGGCATCGTCGATTCCGCGGGCGTCGTCGAAGTGATCGAGTTCGTCGAGCGGCAGTTCGGCGTCGCGATCCGCGACGACGACGTCTCGCTGCAGAACTGCAATACGCTCGCGGGCTGGGCTGATCTCGTGGCTGGCCGTCTGCCTTCTTCTGGCGGCGGCCTCAAGATGCCTTGACGCGCGCATCCAAGCGATGGGTGCCCACCGTATTTCCGTTCGCATCGCGATCCATCGTCGCTAACCTGCTCGCTCAAAAATCCGAGCGCGGACCCGTGTCGAACCTGTTGCTGCCCATCCTTGTGTTTTCCATTCCGGTGATGGCCATCGTTCTGTTGGCCCTCTCCGGCCGCCGGCTCTCGGGCTCGTGCGGCGGCATGAACAAGGACGGCAACTGCAATCGCTGCGGGCGCACGGCCCAAGACGGCCCCGCCCCGGAAGGCACTGCTCCAAACGGTGGCCGCGCGTGCTCGTGACGCGCTCTCCGTTTGACCCTTCTCTGAAGACCCCCTGATGACGACCCACACCATCCGTCGAGGTTTCGACGTCCGCCTGAGCGGACGGCCTGAACTTGCGCTGGTCGACGCGAACGAGCCACAACTCGTTGCCGTCGAGACTGCCGAGTTCCCGGGCATCAAGCCCAAGGTCCTGGTCAAGGAAGGCACCCGCGTCACGACGGGACAGCCACTATTCCTCGACAAGCGCGACCGCAAAACGGTCTGGTGCTCGCCGGCGACAGGCACGGTCGAGAAGGTCGAGCTCGGCGCTCGTCGCTTCCTCGTCCGCGTCGTCATCCGCGTGGAAGGCAAGGATGAGTTCTTCGCGGTGCCCAAGGCTCCGAAGAACGCCACGCGCGAGCAGATGGTGGATGCGCTCCAGGCCGCTGGCCTGTGGCCGCTGCTGCTGCAGCGTCCGCTCGGCAAGATGCCGTCGCAGGACATCGAGCCGGTCGCGATCTTCGTGAATGGCATGGGCACCGAGCCGCTCGCGGCCGACCCGGCGTTTGCGACGCGTGGCCAGAAGGACAACCTGCAGGCTGGCGTGGACGCGCTGAAGTGCCTGACGCAGGGCAAGGTCTACGTCTGTGTGCGCCAAGGTGGCGAGCACAACGCGGACCTCGCTTCGCTCCAGGGTGTCGAAGTGCATCAGTTTGCGGGGCCGCATCCGTCGGGCCTCGTCGGCACGCACATCGCGCACATCCGCCCGCTCAAGGCGAGCGAGAAGGCGATCACGGTTCGCGCGCAAGAACTCGCTCGCATCGGCGAGTGGGCGCGCACGGGCCACTACCCCGCGAAGTCCGTCGTCGCCGTCGGCGGCAGCCACGCCGCGGTTCGCAAGTACTACCGTGTGCGCCAAGGCTCGCCGGTTTCGCTCGCGCTCGGCGCTGCGCCGCAAGGCGATGTCCGCGTGATCTCGGGCACGGTGCTGCACGGCGCCGCCGTCGCTTTGGACGCGTGGATGCCGTTCCGCACCGCGACGCTCAGCGTGATTCCTGAAGGCACTGGCCAGCGCGACCTGTTCGGCTGGGCGCTGCCGCAGTTCGGCAAGCTCAGCGCGAGCCGCAGCGTGTTCAGCTGGCTGTTCCCCAAGAAGGAATACGTGCTCGACGCGCGCCTCAACGGCGGCCACCGCCCGATCGTCAACATCGGCAGTTGGGAGAGCGTCACGCCGCTCGACATCATCCCGAGCTATCTCATCCGCGCGATCCAGGCGAACGACATCGAAGAGGCCGTCAAGCTCGGCCTGCTCGAGGTCACCGAGGAAGACGTCGCGCTGTGCACGTTCGTTGATCCATGCAAGATCGACGTCGGCGCCATCGTGCGCCAAGGTTTGGACATGTTCGAGAGGGAGGGCTGAGCCGTGCAGTTCTTGCGCAACCTGATCGAGAAGCAGAAGACGCTCTACCACGAGCCGGGCAGCAAGCTGCACAAGGTGTGGCCGCTGTTCGACGCGTTCGAGACCTTCTTGTTCGCTCCCGACTTCCGCGCCGGCAAGGACCGCGTCCATGTCCGCGACTACGTGGACCTGAAGCGCGTCATGAACACGGTCATCCTCGCGATGCTGCCGTGTCTCCTGTGGGCGATCTGGAACGCGGGCGCGCAGCACTTCGCCGCGATTGCGTCGAAGAACGTGGCGCAGGGTGACTACGTGCTCGGCTGGCTCCAGTCGATCCTCGGCGCCCCCAACCTCGCCGCGGTGTCGGCGATGGACACGATCGTGTTCGGCCTGCAACGCATGCTGCCGATCCTGATCACGAGCTACGGCGTTGGCCTCGGCATCGAGATGACGTTCTCGGTGATCCGCAAGGAAGAGGTCAGCGAGGGCTACCTCGTCTCCGGCATGCTCATCGCGCTGATCGTCCCCGCGTCGATCCCGCTGTGGCAGCT
>CAIYFF010000413.1 GCA_903925435.1 uncultured Planctomycetota bacterium
CACGACGATCTGGTCGACGACGACTGCGCCGAGCATGCCGCCCAGCACGACGGTGCCGATCGAACGCATGCTCATCGCGCCTGCGCCGTGCGCGACGACGAGCGGCAGGATGCCGAGGATGAACGCGAAGCTCGTCATCAGGATCGGGCGCAGACGCAGCTTCGACGCATTGACCGCCGCATCGCGCACCGACTCGCCGCCGTAGTAACGCTCGGCCGCGAACTCGGTGATCATGATCGCGTTCTTGGCCGCAAGGCCGACGAGCATCACGAGACCGATCTGCGCGTACGTGTTGAGCGCGATGCCGGTGATCTGCAGCGCAACGAGCGCACCGAGCACGGCAAACGCCACTGCGAGCAGCACGTTGAACGGCAGCGACCACGACTCGTATTGCGCGGCGAGCAACAAGAACACCGCGATGAGCGCGAGGCCGAAGATGAGGCCCGCATAGCCGCCGGACTCGATCTCCTGATAGGCCGTGCCGGTCCACTCGTAGGTGAAGCCAGACGGCAGCGACTCGGCGGCCACTTCTGCGATCGCGCGAATCGCATCGCCCGAGCTGTAGCCAGCGGCGGGGCTGCCGTTCACCTGGATCGTGTTGAACAGGTTGAAGTGCGTCGCGTTGTCGGTCGCTGTGCCGAGCGACACCTTGGCGATCGCGGACAGCGGCACCATGCCGCCCTGCGCGTTGCGCACATGGATGTTGAGGATGTCCTCGACGCCCATGCGTTGCAGCGCGTCCGCTTGCAGCATCACGTTGTAGACCTTGCCGAACAGCGCGAAGTTGTTGACGAAGGACTGGCCGAGGTTTTGTCCGAGCGCCGTGTACACGTCGCTCAACGCCACGCCGAGCATCTGCGTCTTGGTGCGGTCGATGTCGAGGCGCGCCACCGGCACTGCGTCGCTGAACGGCGAGTTGATGCCAGACAACTCCTTCTTCTTCGACGCGGCGGCGACGAACTCACGCGCGACATCGGCGAACTCGCCAAAGCCGACGCCTTGCGCGTCCTCGAGTTGGAGCTGGAAGCCGCCCGCGGCGCCCAGGCCCGCGATCGGCGGCGGCGGCACGGGGAACACGTTGGCTTCGGCGATGTCGCGCAACCTCGGCAGTGCGCGCAGGATGACCGCGCGCGCGTTCTCGGTGCGCGCATCGCGTTCTTCCCACGGCTTCAGCGTCACGATGAGGAACGCGGAGTTGGTCTGCTGCGTGCCGGTGAGGAAGTTGAATCCCTCGATCTGCACGACGCTGACGACCGCTTCGTCCTCGGCCGCGATCGCGCGCGCCTTCTCGCTCACCGCGACCGTGTGCGGCAGCGCAGTGCCTGGCGGCAACTGCACGCCGATGTAGTAGTAGCCCTGGTCCTCGTTGGGAATGAACGCGGTCGGCGTGTTGGCGAGCAGCATCACGATCGCTGCGAGCGCCGCCACAAAGAAGCCGAGCACGATGTACCAGCGCACGCCAAACCAATGGACGATCGCGCCATAGACCTCGCGCAACCAGTCGAAGAACCGGTTGAAGAGGACGAATGGCTTGAACGTGGGCGCGCTGTGCGCGGGCTTCAAGAACACCGCCGCGAGCGCTGGCGACAGCGTCAGCGAGTTGATCGTGCTGAGCGCGATCGAGAACGCGATGGTCAGCGCGAACTGGTTGTAGAGCTGGCCGGTGATGCCAGGCATCAACGCCGCGGGGATGAACACCG
>CAIYFF010000414.1 GCA_903925435.1 uncultured Planctomycetota bacterium
GCATCAAGGTTCCTGACGACACCGTGGAACGCGCGATCACTTACGTGAAGCAGAGCCAGGTGCGCGGGCCGCGGCGCATACGGTTCGCGCGGCGCGGCAACGAAGGCTCGGTCGGCGGCCAGTTCTACTACAAGATCCACGGCCGCGGGGCCTACGACAAGCCGGACGAGTTCGCGATCAATGCAGCCGCGTTGACGGCGCTGGCATCGGCAGGCGTCTACGACCGCGAGCTGCACGAGCCGACGCTCGACTTCCTCGAGCGCGCCTACAGCGACACCGCCCAGTACTACGCAAGCCACTACTTCTTCTGGTACGGCAACTACTACGCGTGCCAGGCCTTCTTTCAGACCGGCGGCACGCGGTTCGATCGCTACTACGAACGGCTGCAACAGGACTTGCTCGCGATGCAGCAGCCCGACGGCAGTTGGCGCGGCGAAGTCGGGCCCGGGGACGAGTTCGCGACCGCGGTCGCCTGCCTCTTGCTGTCGCTGCCGCAGCAGTATCTGCCGATCTTCCAGCGCTGAGTTCGAAGGCCGCCCCGCGTTCGTGGAGGACTTTCCACAGCGCCTTCCACACCGCCTTCCAGAACGGCTGCCGATCGCGACCTCCGCGCGGTTGTCGCCGCAAATCGCGGTTCTGCTTCGGCCTTGATTCCCCGCGGCGTACGGCCACCATTCCGCGCCGGTCTCAACCGGTCAGGGAGCATGCCTACCAACAACCTCCGTATTCTGTTCGCGGCCAGCCTCAACGTCGCCCTCGCGGCGCAGGCGCCCGCAGTTTCCCAAACGCCGCAAACCGAACTGACCTCCGCCCTCGCTGGCGGCGGCGGCTACGACGCGGACCCCACCGCATGGCGCACGTTGCGCGCTCGTCCCCAGCAGGACGAGGGCACGGACTACTCGCTGCGCACGCTGTTCCAGCAGGACCACGGCGACTTCATGCAGAAGCGCGAGCGCTTTGACCCGCAGGTCATGCTGCGCGGCGGCATGCTGATGAACGCCAGCATCGGCAGCAACGACGGCGACTTCGACCTCTACCGCGGCACCGCGGACCTCGACTTCCGCCTGCTGATCTCGCACAACGCCTACGTCTCGCTCGGCGGCTTCTACGACCAGCGCACCTACGAGACGAACAGCACGCCGCAGTTCCGCGATGAGACGCTGTTCGCGACCGGCGCCAACATCGGCTTCGGCTGGTTCGTCGCCGAGGACGTGTTGCTCGAAGCGAAGGCGAAGCCCGGCTACTGGTCGGACCTCGACAGCGCGACCACGAGCGATGACTTCGATTGCTGGGCCAGCGCGCTCGCTACGGTGCGCTACAGCCAGGAGTTCTTCTTCAAGCTCGGCGCGCGCTACAACGAGGTCTACGAGCAAGCCAACTTGCTGCCGAGCCTCGGCATGACCTGGGCCGGCGAGACGGTCCGCGTCGACATGCTGCTGCCCGACTACTTCGAAGTGTCGCTGTGGCCGAGCCCGGACTTCGGCATCCTGTTCGGCGCCGAGATCCAGGGTGGTGAATACAACGTGCGCGGCAACCGCAGCGCGGGCGCCAACCGCTCGACCGCCACGGTGCGCGTCCAAGAACTGCTCGCCTACACCGGCGTGCACTGGCAGTTCACCGACGAGATCGGCCTCGTGGTCCGCGGTGGCGCTGCGCTCACGGGCGACTACAGCCTCGACGACGGCAACGTGAACACGCCGGGCCTCAACGGCACGCTCGACCCGTGCATCTTCTTCGACGTCTCGCTCGGCATCCTGTTCTGATCTGAGCCTGCGCGAATGCGCAGCATCGCGGCCCGTCCCCGGCGATCAGCGCTGCGGACGGGCCGCTTGCATGTAGAGGTCGACATAGCGCTGCAGGCACTCGTCGGCGTCGTGCGACATGAGAGCCTGCGCACGATTGCCCAACCCCTCGCGCGCCCTGCGAACGGGATCCAAGACCAACGCATCGAGGCACCGCGCAAGTTGCGCGTCGTCGCCAGCGGGAGCCAGCGCTCCGCGCGAGGACAGGGGCAACATCGCGCGCACGTCGCCAACGTCGGTGCTCGCGACCGGCAAGCCAGATGCCATTGCTTCGAGCATCGAGATCGGCATCTGCTCGGTGCGCGACGACAGCGCGAACACATCCATGCGGCGATAGCTCGCCGCCGTGTCGTCGGTGGAACCGCAGAACGCCACGCGGTCTTCGATGCGCAACTCGCGAGCGAGCGCTTCCAGCGCGGCGCGTTCGGGACCATCGCCCGTCAGTTCCAGCCGCGCATCGCTGCGCATCTTGGCGAACGCGCGCAACAACGTCGCGTGATCCTTCTCGGCTCGCAGTCCGCCAACCGAGCCGATGACGCACGTTCGCGCAGCGGACTCGACGACATCGCGCGGACGAAAGCGCGCAAGGTCGACGCCATTGGGCAAGAACACGAGCTTCTGCAACGGCACGCGCCATTCCTTGCGCGCGATCGACAACAGTCCGTTCGACACGACGACCACCGCATGCGCACGCGGGAGCAAAAGCCGTCGGATCCAGTTACGCCGCGCATGCCGCGCCGTCTGCTCCGTGGGGCCGAAGCCCTCTTCATGGTGCACGTGGTTGCGGACATCGAGGATGCGCGCGGCAGCGCACGCTTCGATCGAGCCCCAGTTGTAGGTCAACAGCAAGTCGGGTTTGCGTTCCCGCAACGTGCTGACGAACGCGCGCACGCTCGACACGAAACCGCGACCGCCGGGCGGCCCCATCAACTCCCCGAGCAGTTCCTTTGGCGCGCGCGCGCTGGCGGCGAAGTTGCCGTCCATCGCGAGGATGTCGTGGCGCCACGACGGCCCCATCCGCGCGATCAGTTCGCATTGGCGCATCTGCGGACCGCCGATGCCGAACGTCGCGAACACATGCAACGCGCGACGCGGCATTGCCGTGCCGTTGCTCATGGCGCGACTGGCGCGCGCGCGGACTCGGCGCGAATCGAAGCCTCGGGCTTTCCGCCGGCAGCAACCATCGCGAACAACCGCTGCAAGAACCGCAACCGATCCGACTCGGGCCGGAAGCCGAGATCGCGTTCGGCATCCGAGCAATCGAGCGGCGCTGCAAAGCTGCGTGAACGAAGGTCGCGCAGCGACGGGAACTCCCGCGGCTTCCGCGCGAGGACCTTCACGAAGTGCTTGCCCACTTCCTGCATCCACATCCACACGACTCCGGTTGGATGGAATCGGTAGTCGCGTCCCGTGCGCAACCGAAGTTCCTCGACGAACTCGCGCGCAGTGATGCGCACGGGACCTGCGAGGTTGTAGCTCCGGTTCTTCGCGGCGTCCGAGAACAGCGCGGCGACGAGACCTCTCGCACAATCGTCACCGAGCACGAGCGGCAGCGGCGTGGCGCCTACGCCCCATCCAACGCAATGGTTGTCGCGAACCCAGAGTCCGAGGCCCGAGTGCTCCAACGACGATGCGCTGCCGAGCACGACAGCGGGACGCACGATGACGACATCGAGTCCCTTCGCTCGCTCGGCTTCTAGCGCAGCCTCGGCTGCGATCTTGCCGCGGCTGTACGCGCCGCGAGTGTTCGGCATCGGGTCCGGCCCATCCGCGCCCACCACGGGCTCAGTGCCGCCGAGGTAGAGCGCAGCAGTGCTGCTCGCATACACGAAGCGACGGACCTTGGCCTCGCGCGCGGCAATCGCCGCGATCGCGACACTGTCGCGCATCGAAGCTTCGACGCGCGCGGCGTCGTCGCCTGCGACAGTCGCGAGATGGAGCACGCACGAAGCACCCGCGAATGCGCGCGCAAGCGCAGTTGGATCGGACGCATCACCCGCGAACACGCGAATGCGCGCATCGCGCAGTTCTGGCGGCAACAGCTGCGGTCGCCGCACGAGCAACGTCACGGGCTTGCCGAGTTCGAGAAGTTGCGCGACGCAATGCCTTCCCAAGAAGCCTGCGCCACCGAGCACGACCACTTCCGAGGCGCGGGCGGCTTTTGGCTCTGGCAGCGGATCACGAGCAGGCGGCGGCAACGGACTCGCCGAAGCAGCTTCTGCAACGAGGTAGCACATGCGCACCGCCTCGCGCGCAGCAGCAGGCGAGTTGCGGGGCGTCTTGCGCGCGCGCACGGCATCGTGGAACTCCGCGATGCTGCGCTCCATGCCGCGCAAGAACGGATCGTCGGGCCCGCGGAGACGGAACAGCGCGAGCCCATAGCCGATGGCCGCCATCGCGCCGCGACGCAGCAGATGGAACCCGCCCGCTGCAAGGTTCTGCGCCGTGTCGAGGAAGTCGAGCCAACGCGTCTTGCGTCGCAGCCAACACGCGTCGCGCAGCAGATCGGCGAACACCGCCCCATCCGTGCCAATCGCGTGCAGCGTCGATTCGGGCATCGTGCGACCGAGCGCCATGCGCACCGACGCGGAGCCGCGTTCGCACTGCAACTGCATCTGCCAATCGTCGAAGAACCGCGCGCCATTCGGCAACGTGCGCGGCGCGCCGGTCACGACCGAGGCCGATCGACACTCGCCGAGCAGTCGATGCACGATCGAGAACAGGTGCACGCCCTGCTCCAGCAGGATGTTGGCCTCGGTCTGGAACATGAAGTGCGACACGTCGCCGGTCTGCAACTGTCGCAACGGCACGTTGTGCACGATCGCCACGTGTTCGAGGCGCCCGAGCCTTCCCGCCGCGATGTGGTCACAGACGCGCACCACCGCGGGATTCGCAGATTGGTTGTGGTTGACGCCGAGCACAAGCTGCTGCGATTTCGCGAGGCTCTCGAGTTCGTCGACATCGCGCAACACGAGCGCCATCGGCTTCTCCACCAGCACGTGGAGCCCGCGTTCGAGGCAGCGCTTCGCGACCGCGAAGTGCGCGGCAGGCGGCACCAACACATGCACTGCATCCGCGACGCGGGCGTCGCACAGCGCATCGATGGTGTCGAACACGTTGGCGATGCCGTGCCGCTTGCCGAGGCGTTCGGCGCGCGGCCGCACGGTGTCGCACAGCGCCGTGACGCGCACCCCGGGCATGCGCCGCAGCGCCATGAGGTGCACGTCGGCGATGAAGCCACTGCCAATCAGCGCGATGCGAGTTTCCGTTGACGCCATGCCGTATCTGGAGTGTGGCGAAGGCAACAGTCTGCGGCCATGCCCCGATTCCCGTTTTCGCCCGCCTCGTGCGCACGCGCGCGCAGCCGGACCGTCCGGACCAGATCGGCCTCGGAAAGCGGGCGACTTGACGCGAAGTCCTCCCTGCCAAGGGGCTTGCACGCCGTTCCCTTGACTGCCCGCGGGCGCATTCGATGATCCCGCACGCCAGAGTTCCTGCGTCGGCGCAGAACGCGCCGACATCCCCCATGCCATCGAAGCTTCGCGCGACGGCGCATTGCGCCGCGCTGTCCGTTCTCCTCGCGTCCTCACCCGCCTTGCTGGCCCAGGAGAAGCCCGCCACCGCGCCGTTGCAGCAATCGCCCGAGCAGCAAAAGCCCCAGGCCCAACCGCCATCCGCCGCGCAAGAGCCCGCGAAGAAGCCGAAGCTGTTCTACGAGACGTTGGTCGAACGCGGCGGCGCGTTGCTCGGAACACCGCCAGTGGCGGTCTGGATCCCCGGCGGCCACGACTGCGCATTCGCAGCGCAAGACGGCATGAGCATCATGCGCCGCAGTCCGCAGCAGCCCGAGCCTGTGACGCTGATCGACACAGCGACGCTGTGGACCAAGCTCGGCGCGCCGCCAGCAGAGGGCAAGCCCAAGAAGGCGCCGCCGTTCTCGTTGGTCGATGCCAACACGCTGCGCATCGAGCACGACCACGCAGTGCATCACGTGCCGATCGGCGATGGCGCGGCGAAGACCATGCTGCGTTGGCCCGCGGACCTCGACGTGCGCGACGACCACGAGCCGATCGCAATCGCGCCGGGCGATCGCCGCGTTGCCTACGTCAAGGACCACGACCTCACGGTGGTCGGCCAAGACGGCAAAGCCCGCCGCGTCACGTTCGACGGCAGCCAGGACATCGTCTACGGCGGCGCCGCGCATCGCGCGGAGTTCGGCATCAGCAAGGGCTTGTTCTGGAGCGCGGACGGCCGCTACCTCGCGTTCTACCGCGAAGACCAGCGCCCCATCGACGTCTACCCCTATCAGGATCCGATCGCGACTCCGCCGCGCCCGCGGCACGGCCGCTACCCGATGGCAGGCCGCGCCGACAGCATCGTGACGGTTGGCGTCTACGACGCGGAGGACGAAGAGGTCGAGTGGCTCGAGCACGACGACGCGCTCGATCTCTACTGGACTAACCTGACGTTCACGCCAGACGGCAAGGAGCTCTACGTGGCGCTCGTGACGCGCGGCCAGGATCGGCTCGAACTCGCGCGCTTTGCGACGTCGAACGGCAAGAAGCTGTCGACGGTGCTCACCGAGAACGACAAGGAATGGGTCGAACCGGAGCACGGGCCGTGGTTCTTGCCCGAAGGCAAGTTCTTGTGGTGGTCGCCGCGCGATGGGCATCGGCACCTGTATCTGTGCAACCAAGACGGCTCGGAGTGGCTGCAAGTCACGAAGGGCGCGTTCGACGTGCAAGAGCTGCTTGCAGTCGATGCAACCAAGGGGCGGCTGTGGTTTGCGGCTTCGGGCGAGGACCCTCGCCAGCGGCATCTGTTCGAGGCCAAGCTCGATGGCGCCGAAGTGCGCCAACTCACACGCGAACGCGGCACGCACCAAGCGTCGTTGTCGCCGGACGCAGCATTCATGTTCGTGTCGTGGTCCAACCTGGAGACTCCGCCGCAGCCGCGTTTTGTCGATGTCGCAGCCGGAACCGTCGAGCCGCTGCCCGCGCCGACGATGCCATTGTGCGACTACGAGTTGCCGCACAGCCGGATGTTCCAGGTCAAGGCCGATGACGAGACGGTGCTGTATGGCCACGCGCTCGTGCCGCGCGACCTCGCGGATGGGCAGCGCGTTCCTGCACTGCTCTACGTCTATGGCGGCCCCCACTTGCAACAAGTCACCGACTCATGGCTCGGGTCGGCTTCGCCGTGGCTGCATGCGCTCGCCAACCACGGCTATGTGGTCTGTCGACTCGACAACCGCGGCACTCCCAATCGCGGCATCGCATTCGAGCAAGCGGTGCACCGCAGGCTCGGGACCTTGGAAGTGCAAGACCAACTGCGGGCCGTCGATTGGCTCGCGCAACAACCGTTCGTCGATGCGACGCGCGTTGGCGTTCACGGCTGGTCCTATGGCGGCTACATGACGCTGCGATTGCTCGGACTCGCCCCCGAGAAGTTCCGCTGCGGCATCAGCGGCGCGCCCGTGACGGAATGGGCGATGTATGAGACGGGCTACACCGAGCGCTACATGGACACGCCGGGCGAGAACACGGACGGCTATGCGCAGAGCTCATGCTTGCCGCTCGCGGAGAAGTTGGACGCGCGCCTCTTGCTCGTGCACGGCACCGACGACCGCACCGTGATGTGGAGCCACTCGCTGCAGTTTGCGGATCGGTGCATCGACGCAGGCAAGCTGATCGACACGATGTCCTACCCAAACCAGACGCACCGTCTGGTCGGCAAGGACCGAGTGCACTTCCAGCGCCTCCTGAAGGACCACCTCGACCGCTGGCTCGCTCCGGCGAAGTGACGCGGCAAGCCTTGGAGTTCTTGTAGAAGGACCCCAAGCGCCGTCTTCCGAAAGCCCCTCGCGTCCGCTACGTTCTTCGCGTCGGGCCGTAGCGCAGTTTGGTAGCGCGACTGGTTTGGGACCAGTAGGTCGGAGGTTCAAATCCTCTCGGCCCGACCAGTTTTGCCGCGTGCGGAGAAGGACGCGCGACGATGCGAGACGCGCGTTCTGCGAATGCA
>CAIYFF010000415.1 GCA_903925435.1 uncultured Planctomycetota bacterium
AGACAAGTGCGTGGTTGCGGCGGGCTGATGGAGTGATAGGGAGCGACCTTTGGGTCCAATCTGTGCCATTGTACTCCCAGTGTTCAGCCAGGTTGCTGTTGGAGTTGTTGAGGTAGCCGCCGAACATCACGATTACTTGCCGCGCGGAGTCGTAACATAGGTTGTGGTGGCGGCGCGGTGAGGGGGATGTTGCGGGGGCGCGTTGCGTCCAGTTGATACCATTCCACTCCCATGTCTCTCCTAAATCACTTCCATTGTAACCTCCGAAGTAGACGCATACGCGCCGCAGTGAGTCGTAGGCCATGGCGCCGTGTCCCCTAGGTGACGGTGAATTGGCTGGTTGCCGCGCGGCCCATGCGAAACCATCCCACTCCCACGTATCGCCGAGTCCGCCCCCCGGCCAACTTGCATTGGAGTTGCCGCCGAATAGCACGATCTTCTGTCGCGCTGAGTCGTAGGCCATTGAGTGTGAGTAGCGCACGCCCGGCCCCACCCCCTGCGCCACCGCCCCCGCGACCACGGCACCAGCCACCGCGACCACGCGCAACCAACCAGCCACCATCACCATCCTGCTCACCATGCGACCGACCTCTGCGTTCCTGCGTAAACGCGCGTCGTCGCCACCGCGGCAACCTCACGCGCATATGGAAGAACCACCGACCCGCCCCCGTGTGACAGAAACTTCGTTCCCACCGCCTCGACCGCATCGCCGCCACGGCGCGCCGCAAACGTCCGCCAGCGCGTGACCTACCCACGCGCCCCGCGCCACCCTCCACTCTCCCGCAGCCGCGGCCCCTTGCGGTGCGCCCCCTTCTCCCTACCCTCCTCGCCCCCAACCCGGGCCCGCCCGCGCACCTGATGTCTCCCCGCCACCGCCACCTGACCGCGATCCTGCTCGTGCTGCTGCACGTGCTGGGGCCGGCCGTGCACCAACTCCAGCATGCGCTGGAGGCGTTGCGCGGGGCGCAAGGCGGCGCGGTGGCGACGTGTTCGCATGCGAGTTGCCATGCGCGGGCAGCGCAGGCGGCGGCGGCCGACGAAGTTCGCGAGGCGCCGGTTGCGTGGCTCGATGCGCATGAGCGCTCGGACCACGGGCACGACCACGACTGCCATGTGTGCACGCAACTGCACCGCATGCATGGCTTCGTCGAGCCGTCCGCCGACGAGTTCGAAGCCAGCGAACGGATCGAGTTGGCGTTCTCACGCAACGAACTGCCGCAGCCTTCGCGCGCGCGGCAAGCGCTGACGCGCACGCGCGCGCCTCCTCGCACGACGGCCTGATCCCACGTCGCCGCGGCAACGCGGCATGTCCAGGTCTGTCTGACGCACGGCGTGCGCCGTCGCGTCGTCGTCTTTGTTTGCGAGAGAGATTCGTTCCGTGACTTCCCTTCGTTTGTTTGCGCCCGTCTCGGGCGCGTGCCTCGTCACTTCCGTGCTGGCCGCAGCGCCGGCGTCCCTCCTTCCGCAGAACCCCACGCAGAACGCCGCGCAGAGCCCTGCACAAAACCCCGCGCCCACAGCGCAGGATCCGCAGGCCGAAGCGCGTCGTCGCGCGCTCGAAGAAGCGCGTGCTTCGTTGCCCAAGGACCAGGCCGGTCCGATCAGCGTGCAGCAAGGCGTCGAGCGCCAACTGCAGGCGCAGCAAGGCGGCGCGCCCGCGCAGGATCCCAACGCCACGTCGACGGGCCTTCGCTCGTGGCAAGGCCCCGCGTCGACGGCGACCGGCGTCAACGCGTCGGGGCAGTTCCGCCTCATCGACATCTCGCTCGACGTGATCGGCTCGGTCGGCACGTCGACGGCGCAGAACGACGTGATCCAGCAGCTGCAAGGCGGTCACCACGATCCCAAGCAGCGCGGCTTCACGTTGCAGCAGGCAGAACTCGCGCTCGCGGGCGCGGTCGATCCCTACTTCCGCGTCGATTCGCACATCACGAGCGTGATCGATCCAGAAGGCGAGACGATCGTCGAGCTCGAAGAGGCCTACGCGACGTCGTCGTCGCTGCCGTATGGCCTGCAGCTCAAGACCGGTCACTACCTCACTGAGTTCGGCCGCATCAACCCGGTGCACCTGCACGACTGGGACTGGGGCGACCAGCCGGTGGTCGTGTCGCGCTTCTTCGGCGGCGACGGCCTGCGTGCGCCCGGCGCGCGCATGAGCTGGGTGATGCCGACGGACACCTACACCGAAGCGATCTTCGGCGCGCAGAACGCGAGCGGCGAGACGGTGAAGAGCTTCTTGGCGAACGACGAGGTCTACGGCGAGGAGCCGATCGGCGGGCGTCTCTACCAGGAGCGCACGGTGCGTTCGTTGGAGGACGTGCTCTACACCGCGCGTCTGTCGCAGAGCCAGACGCCGTCGGAAGAGACCGTGCTCAACTACGGCGTGTCGGCGTTGTTTGGCCCCAACGCGACCGGCCAGGACAGCGACACGATGATCTACGGCGCGGACTTCGTGTTCTTGTGGAGGCCCGCGAGCAACGACAAGGGCTGGCCGTTCTTCAAGGTGCAGGGCGAATGGATGGCGCGCGTGTTCGATGCGGAGACGCAG
>CAIYFF010000416.1 GCA_903925435.1 uncultured Planctomycetota bacterium
GGCATCGGCAGCGACGGATTGATCGCGTTGCGTCGAGGCGAGCGCGCGCTGGTCGCGATGTCGATGTGGAACGCCGACGGCTCCGAAGGCGCGATGTGCGGCAATGGCCTTCGCTGCCTTGCGTCGCTCGCGCGCCAGCATGGCCATGTCGCCGTGGACTCGTTCGTCGTCGAGACCAAGGCGGGCGATCGCAGCGTGGAGATCCGCCGCGATCGCGATGGATCGTTGCGCGACGTCGTTGTCGACATGGGGCGCGTCGTTGTCGACACGGAGCCCACGATCGTCCCGTGCGCGGGTCGCTCGCTGCGAGTCTTCCGCGGCGACGTCGGCAATCCGCATGCAGTGTGTTTCGTCGAGGGCGACCTGGATTCGTTCCCGGTCGAGGCGATCGGCGCAGAGTTGCAGCAGAACGCCGCGTTCCCAGGTGGCGTCAACGTGGAGTTCGTGCGGATCGAGGCCGATGGATCGCTGCGGCAACGCACCTACGAGCGCGGTAGCGGCGAGACGCTCGCGTGCGGCACCGGCGCCACTGCTGCTGCGGTGTGCGCGATGCAGCGCGGGCTCGTCGCCAACGACGAGGTGCTGGTTCGGCTGCGCGGCGGCGAGTTGCGCGTAGCGCGCCGCGGCAGCTCCCTTGTCCTCGCGGGTCCAGCCCGTACCGTCTTCTCCGGCTTCATCGACGTGCGTCCGCGCGTCTAGAGCCCGTTCGTCCGCCGCAGCGGACCGCCTCACACAGCAACAGGAGTTGGTCGTGGAGAACTTGGTCTGGATCATCCCGCTCGCCGTCATCCTTCTCGTCGTGATGTGGTGGATCGGGACCTACAACGGCCTCGTGTCGCGCCGCAACGAGACGAAGAACTCGTGGAGCCAGATCGATGTGCAGTTGAAGCGTCGCTACGACCTGATCCCCAACCTCGTCGAGACCGCGAAGGGCTACATGAAGCACGAGCGCGAGACGCTCGAAGCAGTCGTGAAGGCACGCCAGACCTGCGTCGACTTGCGCAGCGCTGGCAACGTCGGCGAGTTGATGAAGGCAGAGGGCACGCTTGCTGGCTCGCTGCGCCAATTGTTCGCGGTCGCCGAGAACTACCCCGATCTCAAGGCCAACCAGAACATGCTGCAGCTGCAAGAGGAGCTGACGTCGACCGAGAACCGCATCGGCTTCGCGCGGCAGGCCTACAACGACTCGGTGATGCGGTACAACAACGCGTGCGAGCAGTTCCCGGGCTCGATCATCGCCAACATGTCGGGCTTCAAGATGGCCGAGTTCTTCGAGGTCGAGGCGCAAGAAGAGCGCAAGGCCGTCAAGGTCCAGTTCTGATCTGACGCGACCACGCGCAATGGCCTTCGATCTCGCAATGCTCGCTGGCAAGACGATTCTCGTCGGCGGCGCCACTGGCCAACTCGGCTCCGTCGTGGTCCGCACCGCGCTCGATGCTGGCGCGCGCATCGCGATCGCGGTGCGCAAGCCGTGGCAAGTCGACAAGGTGAAGGCCGCGTATCCCGGCGCGAACGTGCTGGTGGGATGCGTGCCCGATGCCGACGGCGAGGCGGCCGCCGGTTTTGCCAAGGGCGTCAACGACGCGTTCTCCGGCATCGACGCTCTGCTGTGCTGCAACGGTGCGTTTGCGGCCGGCGCCGTCGGCCGCGATGCCTCGGGCGAGTTGCAAGAGTTGATGACAGCCAACGTGTTGTCTGTCGCCAACCTCGTGCGCGGCGCGCTGTGGCTGATGAAGCGTCGCAAGCGCGGCGCGATCGTCTGCGTCGGCAGCGCGAGCGTCGGCCTCGGCGGCGCCAACGTCGCCAACTACCTCGCGAGCAAGGCGGCGCTGCACGAATGGGTGCGCGCGCTGGCGCTCGAACTCGTAGGCACCGGAGTCCGCGCCGCTGCGATCGTGCCGGGCACCTTGGACACCGAGACCAATCGCAAGGCGATGCCCGACGCGGACGCTTCGCAGTGGCTTCCGCTCGACGTGGTCGCGCATGCGATGTTCACCGCGGCGTTTGCGCCGACCGGCGCGGGCCCGCTCCATCCGGTGCAGAAGGTCCGCTGAGCATGCGGCGGATCCGCGCGAAGCTCGTCGTTGCTGCGCTGGTCGCGTGCGCCGCATCGCCGCAGGATCCCAAGCCGCAGCCGAGCAAGGCCTCGGAGTTCGAAGCGCTCGCTGCGTCCTGGCTCTCGTCGGACCAAACGGACGCGGACGCCAAGGCGCGCGTTGTCGATGCAATGCTCGCGCAACGGGAGGACGCGTTCCCCTGGCTGCGCAATCAGCTTCGCGCAGCGACGGACGTCGCGTCGCCATCCGCCAAGGGCCTGCGGTCGTTGCTCACGGACGTCGTGCTCGGCTTCGTCGAGCAGCAGCGGCGCAGTGGCGTCGTCTACCGCGGCCAGTATCTCGCGCTGCAGGAGTTGCAGCCGTTCGCTGCGGAGCTGCTGTTCGAGCTGTTGCTGCGCACGCCGGATTGGCTCGCCGACACGCGACGCGTGCATCTCGTGCCTGCGCTCGCGGACTTGCAGAAGACGCAGCCCGAGCCGTCGGCGCTGCTCGGCGTTGTCGATCTTGTCGAGGATGTCGAGATCGAGCCCGCCGACTTGCGCAACGCGCTCGCGGCCTTGCTGTGGCAGTGGGGCCGCAAGGAGCACGTCGAGGCGCGTGCGCGCGCATTGCGGGATCAATCGGGAGAAGGCGACGCGGAAGACCGCGTGCTCGTATTCCGCGAACTAGGCGACCTTTGGTATCGAGTGCAGGAGCACAAGCGCGCTGCCTCTGCGCATGCTTCGCTCGCTGCTCTCGCCGACAGCGCCAACCTCGAGCTGTTGCCGACCGATTGGTATTGGGGCGCTTGCTACAACGCGCTCGCCGGCAAGATCGATGCGGGCTTTGCGGCGCTCAATCGCTGCGCAGAACTTCACGCTTCGGATCGCGTCGACATCGTGCGCAAGCTGCCTAACGCGTTGTGGCAGATCGACCCAGACCTTGCGGCTTTGCGGGCGGACGCGCGGTTCGCTGCGGTGCTCAAGCGAGCGTTCCCGGATGCGCAAGGCGAAGGCAAGCAAGAGCAGAAGGGAGCGCGCTGACTCGTGATCGTGCCGATTGGCTATGCGCTCGGCATCGTCGCGATGCTGTTGGTGCGCGACCTGTTCCTCGTGCTGCCGGGATCGGGCAACCCTGCGATCGCTGCGCAAGGGATGCTGTTGATGCTGCTGCCTGCGATCGTCGCTAGCGCGAAGAACCGCGCGCGCGCGCCGAAGACGCATCGTGTGCTCGATCGCCTTTCGGTCGCGCTCTTGCCTGCCTGCTACCTGGCGCTGCTGGGACCGCTCGGCTGGGCCGATCTCGCGGATTGCTGGGCTGCTGGCGGCTACCTCGCAGAACTGCTGCTCGCGCTCGCTCCACTGTTGGTCGGCGAAGCGCTGCGCATCGTTGTCGAGGTTCGCGGCGACGTCGAGCCAGGCGACGCGGGCGGCGCGCGGCCCGTGCTGCGTTCGCGCTTTGCGTTTGTTGTGATGTTCACGTTGCCGTGGGTGGCGCTCGCGTTGGTTGGCGACCTGCTGCAGCCGCATCGCGCTGCGTTTGCGTTCGTCATCGGCACGGGCATCGGCCTCACGCTGGGCACGCTCGCGTTCGTCGTCGTGATCGGCTTCTTGTTGCCGCTCGTCTTCCGGCTCGCGCTCGGCCTCACGCCGCGA
>CAIYFF010000417.1 GCA_903925435.1 uncultured Planctomycetota bacterium
CCCTTGTCGAGGAAGGATGGCAGCGAGCGGTCTGGATAGAGCAGGTATGCGCCGAGGTCTTCGCGCCGCAGCGGGCTTTTGCGCAACGCATCGAGCAGCTGCGCGCATTCGCGAGCGGAGAGCGCACCTGAGGCAAGGCCGGCTGCTTGGCCTTCGAGCATCAGATCGAGTCGCCGCGATTGCATCGACGCGCAGCCTTCGAGCTCGACGAGGTTGTAGGAATGCAGCAGGCCGTCTTCGCGCAGGTTGTCGCGAACGGTCGCGAGCAACCACGAATGCGCTCGCTCGAGCAGTCGCGCAACGGCGTCCATCGCAACGTCGACGCTCGCGTTGTCCGCCGACGCATTGCGGTAGACGCGTTCGCGGTAGGACGCTGCAAGCCTGCCCAAGTGGTCCGCCATCGCGGGCGGTGCAATGGAACCAACCTCGGGCTCCAACGCAGCAAGCGTGCGGCCGAGCCAGTCTGCGGATGCCGAAGACAACGGCAACGCTGCTGCGCCGGCTCCCTGGATCAGCTGCAGCACAACTCGGCAATGACGCAACAGATGAGCCGCGGTGACGACGGACACGCCGCGGCCGACCAGCGCGTTGTTGGCGTCGTTCCACTCGGGGCGCTGCGTGTTCATCCAGATGCCGAGGCCAGGGATGAACTGCCCGAGCTTGGCGAGGATCGGCACGAGCAACTTCTCGGCGAGGCTCACGCGCAGCGGCGAATGCCGCGCGCCTTCCACTGCTGGAGCCAGCCGAGCTTCGTTGCCGAGCTCCTTGGCGGCAGCGCGGATCGCCGCGTCACGCGCCACGTCGAACGTGATCGTCTCGTGCGGGTCCGCGAGGATCTGGTCGTGGTTCGCGATGCGGTACGGCACATCCGCGAACACGAACAACCTGCGCCGCAGCAACTGCGACAGAGCGCGAGGCTCATGCCGTTCGCAGACGTCGATCAGCCGCTGCAAGTAGACGATCTGATGGTCGCCCCAGTAGCCGATGTGCGCCCATGGATCCGATGGATCGGGACGCTCCCAATCGAACCCTTCGCGCGAGACGCGATAGGGATTGAAGCCATCGCGCGTCGACGCGTTGACGAACTTGACGACCGCAGCCTCGGCGTAGGCCGGGAACGCGTGCAGCAGCGCCTCCCAGTTCTGGAAGATGTCGCGCCAGTTGCCTTCGTAGCGCAACCGCGGCGAACCATCGGCGTCGTGCGTATCGAGCGCGAACAGGTTCCACGGACGGCTTGGATCGCCATGACGACGACTCCAAGTCAGCGGCAGATACTCGCGCGCCAACCGTTCGAGGTCGGCGTCACCGCTCGCTTCCGCGCGCGCGACGAGGTCTCTGCGCGACGACATGTCTGCCCAGCCAGAGACATCGCATCGCAACGCGACCACAGGCGCCGTCTCGCGAAGGAAGCGCGCGAAGTCGGCGATGCGAACACGGCCGTCGTCGAGGAACACGCCGCCGCGCATCGTGTTGAACAACGCGTTGGCGAGATGGCGCGCGTCGGCGCGCGAATCGCCGGTGGCTTGAAGTCCGTCGACCGCCGCGAGGTGTCGCAACAGTCGCTGGCGATCCGCGTCGCGATCGGCAGCGATCGCCGTCGCGAGCGCGTCGCTCATCGCTTCGCCTTCGCCGAGCGCATCGGCAAGCGCGATCACTTGCGCGGCGTCGAACCTGCCGTCGACGCCCATCGTCCATCGCATCGAAGCGCCTGGCGCCAACTCGAACGAGGCATGCGCGAGCAGCGCGCCCGCGGAACCGCGCACGGAGTCTTCGGCAACAACCGGTTGGCCGAGGCGGAATGCGCGCAGTTGCCGCGCGGACAGCAGCAAGCCCGCGCCGGGCAGTCCGCGCACCCATGCGCAGTTTGCGAGCAGCGCCTCGTTGGGCTTCGCTCGGTCGGACGGGATCGAACTGAGCCGATAGACGGCGAGCCCTGCGCACGGCCCGCGCTCGGTGAGCTTGTAGGCGTCGACGAGGTTGCTGAACCCAGCCTGCATGCCGCGATCGACGCATGCGGGCATCACGCCGAGCAGGCCGTCGAGCATGCGCACTCGCATCGGCGATGCGCCGTCGTTGCGAAGCTCTGCCTCGCGCACGAACCCGAAGCGAGCGCCGCTGCGCCACGAGTAGCGGAAGGTTGCGGCGAGGTCGTCGTTGCGCTCCTCGAACAGGACCTCGTCGCCGAGGTCGCTCTTCCAGATGCGTCGATGCGTGCGCTGCATTCCATCTGCTGCGCGCAAGAACGGCTCCCAACGCGCTGCTTTGCC
>CAIYFF010000418.1 GCA_903925435.1 uncultured Planctomycetota bacterium
ATTCCATTCGATCTGCAGCGGCGCGCCGCTCGGACGCTCAAGGTCGGAGCTCACGACGCACCCCGGCCAAACTCCGCGACATCGCGCATCGGTGTCCAGTCCGCCATGCCTTCGCGCCAAACCAGCGAATCGCGCGTCAACGCGCGCGCTGCGAGCAAGTGCTGCACGGTCTCCAACGACACCGGCCCGTGGCGCTGGTTGTCGCGCGCGTAGAACCACTGCAGCGGCTGTTCGCCGGGCAACAGCGGGGCAGCGGCGCCACCGCCGAGCTCGCCTGTAGAAGCGGTGTCGACGCCGAGCGCCTGGTCGTGCACGACGAGCCGCTTCTGCACGTCATTGTGCCGCGCGTCCGACACTTGCCGCTCCTTGGCGATCTGCTCGCGCAGACGCCGCGTTTCTTCGCGGTGCCGGCGATCGCGTTCTTCCTGCTGCTTCATGTCAGGCAGGCACAGAAGGAGGATCAGCGCGAGACAGGAGAAGAAGAAACCAATGAAGAACCACGCGACGCCGCTGCGTCCGCGGCTGTTTGCGAGAACGGCGCATACGCCGCCGAACACGAGCGCAAAGACGAGTTGGATGAGAAGCTCGGCATCTGCGTTGGCGAGGATTGCGATCATGGCTGCAGAGGAAGGAAGGCGACTGGCGCGCAAAGACGCGCGACGTAACCAAGGAGCACAGTCATCATGGCGATGCGCAGCGCGCGGATGCGGCTGCGACGAGCCCACAGGACAAGATCAGGACGCGCAATCGAGCAGGCATCGAGCGCGAACGAGAACACGAGCAGCAACGCCACAGCGATGCCGCCCGGATGAAACCACAAGGCGCGCGACACTTCGCCGTGAACGAACGACGCGACACTGCGCACGAGTCCGCAACCGGGACATGCGGATGGACCAAGGCATGCGCCGAGGACGCATCGCGGGCCGCGGAACGAACCCCATCGCGCGGCATCGTTCTCGACGGTCGCAAAGCTGGCGATCGCGAGCGTCGCGGCGGCACCAGCCATGCGCAGCAACGCTGCGCCGCGAGGGCTCCGCGTCGAGACGAAGGGCGCGGGCGCGATCGAATTGCCGCAATGACGCATGGAGCGCGCCATGAAACCGTCAGGTGCGACCCGGCTCAATCCCTAGCAGCTCAACGCCGCCAAAACGCAGGCGGCATCGACATGCGCTCAGGCCACAGCCCCAGCGGGCCAGGAGCCGCGCCCAGGAGCCGCGCGTCGACGAGCACTTCGGCGAGCGGATGGACGATCAACGCGCACGGCTGCAGTTCGGCGAGCCGCAGATGCGCTCGCTGCAGCAGCGATGCGCGGGCCTTAGGGTCGCGCTCGGTCCGCTGCGTAGCCAGGAATGCGTCGACCTCTGCATCGGCAAACCCTCCCGCATTGCGCGCGCCACCGGAGTGGAACAGTTCATACGGATCGCCAAAGGCCGGCATCGACACGAGCAGCATCGCGCCATCGAAGAGGCCGGAGTCACGACGGCGCACGAGTTCTGCGAACGGCAACGCGATGAGCTCGACCGCGACGCCGGCCTTCTGCCCAGCGCTCGCCATCAACTCCCCCATGCGCCGAAACCATGGAGCCTCGACGGGCACAAGGAGCTGCAGCGGCATGGGCGCATCGGCGTGCGCGACGTTGGCATCCACGAGCAACGCGCGCGCGGCATCGATGTCGAATGGCAGCGGCGCAAGTCCATCGGGCATGCCGTCGGACTGAGGCTTCAGGAACGCGGCGGCGGGGCTCGCAGCGCCGCCAAAGATCGTGTCCGCGATGCCGCGGCGATCGAACAACATGCCGAGCGCGCGGCGCACGCGCGCATCCTTCAGCGGCTCTTTGCGCACGTTCCATTGCACGACATACGCGCCGAGCGTCGGCATGTCGTAGACGAGCCGTTGATAGTCGTTGGCCAATCCCGCATCGGCGCGCAACTGCGCAGCGAGGTCCGCGCCGGTGCACCAATCCAGTTCGCGCTTCTTCAACGCCGCAAACCGCAACGCAGCGTCGCTGAGAAAGCGCACGCGGATCGCCGCGAAGCTCCACAGCGACGGATCGCCACGACGCCAACTCGACGCGTTCTGCACGACCGTCAGATCAACGCCGCGACGCCAACCGGGACGACCCGAAGCATCGTCGAGCAATCGATACGGACCGGTGCCGGGACCGGGCGAATGCGTTACGCGCGCGAGCATCGCGCCAAAGCTCGGATCGCGGGGCGTCGGGGCTGGCGTGCCATCGCGCGCCGCGGCGTCCGCGATCGCGCGCTGCATCCACGCCTTCTGCGTCACGACCCAGCTCTCGCCGACCGTGCGCATGGCAGCGAAATGCGGAGTCGCAAAGCGGATGCGCAGCGACCGCGGCGCGCCTTCGATGCGCTCGGCGCCGCTGCACTGCGCCATGCCGCTTGCGAGCGAACCGAGCACGACGCCTTCGCCACGCGCGCATTCGAACGTCCACAGCACGTCGTCAATCGAAAGCTGCGCGCCGTCGGAGAACGTGACGCCATCGCGAATCGTCACGTCCATGCCCATGCCATCGGCGTGGACCTCTGCGCGCTCGGCCAACGCGTTGCGCGACGCGCCCGAGATGGGATCCACGTCGAGCAACGTGTCGTGCGTGAACGCGAGCACGTAGCGACGCGCCACGGCGCTGGTCGTCGTGAACGGATTGAGGCTGTCGGGCTCCTCGGCGACGCCGGTGTAGACGTGGCCTGGTTGCGGATCGCGCGAAGCCTGCGCGCTCGGATCGAGCTTCGGGTCCTCGCGATTTGGCTGCAGCGCCTGCAGCAACAACGCGCCCACGGCAAGCGACAGCAAGAACACGAGCGGGGCTTTGAGACGCGGAGTCATTGCGTGGATCCGTTCATGCTGCCTTGCCCATCGCTGCGCCAGCGAGCGCGGCGAGCAGGCAGACTATGTTTTGCCCGATCACGTTGAGCGCGAATGCGGCGACACGTCCCTGATGCCACAGTTCGAGGCTCTCGAACGCGAACGTCGAGAACGTCGTGAACGCGCCGAGGAACCCCGTGAACGCGGCCGCGGCGACTGGCGCGGGCCACTTGCCTGCGTTCCATGCCCAGAGCAACCCGAACACGAAGCAGCCGATCGCATTGATCGCAAAGGTCCCCACCGGGAAGCCATCGATCACGTTGCGCAGCGCCGAGGCGAGGAACAACCGCGCGAGCGCACCAAGCGCGCCACCGAGCGCAACGCCGAATACGAGGGTCCAGCTCATCGCGGGGCGCAATGCAACGGCCGCAGCGAGGGCCGCGCAACGACGAAGCCACTTCTACTTCTTGGGATAGGTCGCGATCACGAAGTCGCGCCACTTCGCGTCGAACGTCGCCGCATCCCAGCCAAACGTCTCAAGGACTGCCTTCTGCTGCATTGCGGCCCAGTCCTCGGGTTTCACGCTTTCGTAGCTGATGGGCAGGCTCTTCAGCCGCAGCAGCAGCGCGCCGAGCTTGTCCTTGTCCTGCTTGTGCAAGAAGTCGACGCGCGACCACGACTGCAATTCGCCGTGGTATCCCATGTCCTTGCTCTGCTGCCACAGCGTCATCTGCGCAAACGGGATCCGCGTGCGGTCGTACTGCGCACGGGCGCGGACCTTCTTGGGCCAGAGGTGCTGCTCCTCTTCGTTGACCGCTTCGTCGTCCTTGATCGTGACATTGACGAACTCGGTCTCGACGCGACGCGAGACGAGATGCGCAAAGCCCTCGCCGAGCCACGGCGGCATTCGATACGAGTAGCCGCGCAGGCCGTTGCACAGGTTGCCCGCGAGCCCATACA
>CAIYFF010000419.1 GCA_903925435.1 uncultured Planctomycetota bacterium
GAGATGATGGCCGCGGCGAGCGCAGGTGGAAAGCCGCGACCCCATCGACGCGGTGGCATGCAGCAGTTGTTCCCCTCGGGCGCAACAACTCACCGCCAAGACCAAAGCTGGGTCGAAGCGCCCTCAGTGAGCCGCCAGTCGATGCCTTCGAACGCAAGCGCCTGGAAGTGCAACGCAGCGCCTTCCAGCGCAGGATCGCTCGGCAGCACATAGGAGCACGACCACGCGAACGCAGACCCAAACGGCGCGATGCCCGTGAGCAACCAAATGGGGTCGGGACCAATCGCGAGCGTGCCGAGCGGCGGCATCGCAACGAAAGCGCGCAAGGGCGATGCGGCGAGCACGAATGCGCCAGGCTCGACGCCGTGCGTGAACACCGACAACGGCGCGCCAAGCATCGCACACGGCGCAACCGCGACGCGCGGGGTTGGATCCGCGAACACGAAGTGCCCGCCTGCGGAGCCCTGGACATGCGCCGACACGAGGCAACGCCCCGCTGCGTCGAGCGACGGCCAGCCGCCGAGTTCGCCGAGCGCGCCGCCGCCCGGCAGCGGTTCGCCGCGGCGTGCGAGCACGCTGCGACTGCCATCGCCATGGCACAGCACGATGCGGTCCTGGCCGCCTTGGATCGCGAGGTCACACCACACGACGAGGTCGCGGCCGTCGAACGGAGTCATCGGGCCGCGCGAGATCGCAAGGCCAAGGCACTGCCCGCCGTCGACCGCATCGAAGAAGCCGATCGCGCGACGCCACGCAGAAGGCCGGCCAACAAACCAACCCGACGTGGGACCACGCGGCGACGTGTGATCCGCAAACACCGCGCACTGCAGTTGGCCGTCCGCGTCGCGCGCGAGCAATGGCGCGCCAAACGAAGTGAATGCCCCACCCACCGGCACAGCGTCGCCCGTGCGCAACCACCACGCGTCCACGCCGTTCTCCCGCACCACGATTCCGCTCGCCGCAGCGCCGCCTGCTCCGTGCACGCGGAATGCGACGTTGCCACACGCATCGACACACGGCAGCGGCCCGATCGGGATCGACGTGCCATCAACGAACTGCAGGCTCTCGGTTGCGATCGCCGCGATCGTGCCGCCTTGCGGCAACGGGTCGCCGACGCGCACAAATGGCGAGATCACTCCATCGCGCCACGCGAACAACTCTCCCGTCGTCATGCCGACGCGCAGCGCCACGAACAGCACTCCCTCGCCCGGCATGTGCACGCCTGGTCCCACGCCAAGAAACGCGCCACCGCTCGGCGCTGTGTCGCCAACCGCCGCAATGCGCACGAGCGCGCCGCGATCCGCGCGGTAGCAGAACAACGCGCGAGGTCGCGGCCCGCCGTGCACGTCGGCCAAGAACAGCACGTCGCCGCGTTCGCCAAGCGCCGGCGCAAACGCAGTGCCTTCGAACAAGCCTGCGATCGTCCCGCCACCGGGCGCTGGGTCCCCGCACGCGCCATGCACGCCGGATCCCCCGCCGCCGCCACAGCCGACCGCGATCGCACGCAGGCCGTTCCCTTGTGCGACGACAACCGCTTGGTTGCGCGCGTTGCCTGCAATGCGACTGACAAACGCGATGCCGCCACCGCGCGCGCATGCGGCGGCATGCGGCAGCGCTGACATCGCGAGCGCGCCTGCGCCCATCGCCATCTCGCCGCTGCGCACCGAGTGCACGATGGGCCAAGGCGCCGAGAGACCTTGCCCGATCGCCACAGCGGTCAAGAACCACATCGCCAACCACGTCGTGCTACGAGTGCATGCTTCCATGCCCTCTGTGGAAGGAGCCGATGGAGTCTGCTCGCAGATTCTCAAAATCGCGCGCATGCGCCGCCGCGAGTAGCGTTCCGCCGATGCTGTCACGCGCGTCGCTGCTTCGCTTGGTTCCCTCGCTGCTGATGCTCTTCGCTGCGTGCGCGACGCCTGGCCCCAAGCTGATCGGCAGCGGCGCCGAAGACGTCGCGGGCAGCATCGACGCCGCGTGGCGCGCGCATTCGGCGGCGGCCATCGCGCGCGACGCGGAGGGGATCGTCGACATCTACGCCGACGACGCGGTCTATGTCGTCGATGGCCAACGCCCCATCGTCGGCAAGAAGGCGCTCGCTGCGATGGAGTCGCGCGGCATGCAACAAGGCGAGATCCGCGCCGTGCGGCATCGCTGTGAAGCGCTGCGCGTCGATGGCGACCTCGCGTGGGAACTCGGCTCGATCGACGCGACGGTGCAGCCCAAAGAACAAGCGCCGCAGACGGTGACGTTCCACTTCGTCGCCATGTGGCGCCTCGGCAAGGACCGCCGTTGGCGCATCGGCCACCTCGTGGGTCAGGTCGAAGCGACGCTCGCGCGCTGACTCACGCTACTTCCACAGTTCGCGCGCGAGCGCCTCGCCGAGCGACGCAAAGAACGGGTCCGCGACGGACTCATACTCGTAGCGGTCATCGCCGATGCAGCCGTCGGCGTTGACGTAGATCACCGCCGCGACAAAGAAACCGCGGCCCGTCGCGACGTTCTCGACGTAGCTGTTCTCGATCGCAAACCCGTAGGCCAGGCCGATCTTGGCGTAGACGCGCAGCGAGTCCGCCGGCACGACGCGACGAAGGCCCGGCAGCAAGAACTTGCAGTA
>CAIYFF010000420.1 GCA_903925435.1 uncultured Planctomycetota bacterium
AGCCGAAGCAAACAATCGCATTTTGTCCGTGTTCCAAAACCGCCGCTTTGATGGCGACTACCTCACCTGCCGTAGCGTCATCGAGAATGGGTCCATTGGCGATGTCCGATGGCTCGAAATGGCCTGGCAGGGCTTTGGTCCAGTCAATGGCTGGCGCGCCGATGCATCCCAAGGCGGCGGCGCGTCGTCGGTCTCCTGCACGAGGCCCATCAGTTCGTAACCCGCGAGCGGGTTGCTCTCGATCATGTGGGCGAGGTCTTGCGCCTCTTTGGCCGCGCCGAGCACGAGCACGCGTTCGCCAAAGCGCCACTTGTAGAAGAACCAGTGGAACGCGTGGCGGAAACCCCAGACCGCAAGGAAGGACACGCCGAGCAGCAGGATCAGCTTCCAGGTCTGGTCGCTGACATCGAGGCTCGGGAAGTAGAACAGCGACGGCAGCAGCAGCACGAGCGCTGCGAGCATCACGAGCGCGTAGCCGCATGCGTGCAGCAAGCGGTTTGGCAACTCGGCGCGGTTCTGCGCGGTGCGCCAGTCGTAGAGGTCGTTGTAGGACAGCGACGTCTGGCTGATCACCGCGATCGTGAAGCTGGTCAGCAGGCCGCGCAGCAACTCCGGCGACAGCGGGACCTCGTCCAATGGCCTGGTCGCGAGCGGCGGCAGGCACGAGCCGAAGAACAGGATGCCGGTGAACAGCACGCACTCCGATCCCATCAGCAGCAGCTTTCTGCGCGGGATCATCTGTTCACCTAGGGTCGGCATCGCGGGGGCGAGAAGAGGCTCGGGTCCTGGTCAGCGCGTCGAAGCCGGCGCACAGAATGCGACGGACCGAGAACAGCAGATGCAGGAAGAAGTCACGGCTTCCAGTATCGGCAAGTGGGGGCGTTGGTACTGACGCCGAACCGCAACGAGGTTGGCAATAAGCCCAACACCGCACCGAGGGGAAGTGCCGCACTTCAGGATCCGGCTCCGTCCAACGGACCGCGACCACATCGATGCGCAAGGCCGTGGGGCGCGGTCGGAGGGAGCGGGCGATCGCCCGGAGCGAACGCTCGATGCGGTCGAGCTGTTCTTGCCCGACCGTGAGCTCCGGCGCCGGGTGGTCCGCCCGCGCTTTGACCTCGACGGCGACCCACTCGGAGCCGTCGCGGCACAGGATGTCGATCTCGCCATATCGGGTGCGCAGGTTGTGGGCGGCGATCTGGTAGCCGAGGCGGGCGAGGGTCGCCGCGGCTACTCGTTCGCCCAGCGGGCCAGAACGGGTCTCAGCCCTTCTTTGCGGCGGCGTCATCGACCACCACGCGCGCGATGGCCGAGCGGTCGAACGTCACCATTTGCGTGTCGATGCGGAGCACGACGGTCTTGTCCGCGATCGCCGCGACCTTGCCGTGCATGCCGCCGAGCGTGACGACGGTGTCGCCCTGCTTCAGGGCGGACAGCATCGACTGCGTCTCCTTGCGGCGCTTGCTCTCGGGACGCAGCACCATGAGCCACATCATCGCGGCGAACAGGCCCATCATCAGGAACGTGTCCGTTCCACACGGCTGCTGCGGCGCGCCGGCTGCACCCGCGTCGCCCGCGGGGGCCTGCGTCGTGCCGGCGCCGGGAGCCGCGCCCGTCGGGGCCGGGCCAGGGGCTGGTGCCGTGGGGTCTTGCGGCAGCGCGAGCGACATGATGTTGGAGGAGAGCAAGAACGCAGCGTTCGACATCGAGATGGGGCCGGTACAGAAAACGAAGGGCGGGGGAGTATAGGGAGCCGCCCCCGATCGCTACACCTTCTTGCCCCATGCGGATCCTTGCAGCTATGTCCGGCGGCGTCGACAGCAGCGTCGCTGCATTGCTCCTGCAGCAGCAGGGCCACGAGGTCATCGGCGTGTTCTTCCGCAACGGGGTCTCGGGCAAGGGGGCGGCCAGCGAGAAGTCGTGCTGTTCGGCGAGCGATGCGCGCGACGCGGCGGTGGTGTGTGATCGGCTTTCCATCCCGTTCTACTCCGTGGACTACGAGCGGGAGTTCGGCGCGCTCATCGACTACTTCGCCGACGAATACCGACGCGGGCGCACGCCGAATCCCTGCGTGCTGTGCAACCAGCAGCTCAAATTTGGCCACGTTTTTTCGCTCGCGAAGGACCTCGGCGCCGACGGCGTCGCGACGGGCCACTACGCGCGGGCCGAGGACGGGCGACTGTTGCGCGCCAAGGATCGCAACAAGGACCAGACCTACTACTTGTTCGGCATCGACCGCGACG
>CAIYFF010000421.1 GCA_903925435.1 uncultured Planctomycetota bacterium
AGCAGCGGGGTGAGGTGAAAAACCGCCACCCCGCCCAGGCCCTCCTGGCGGCTGAGGTGCACCATGTGCCGCAGGGTGTTTGCCTCCAGATCCCGGCCGTTGGCCCGCAGGGCGAGGCCGGCCACCACCTGCCGGCGCCGCTCCGGCGGCAGGTGGCGCAGATTGGCCCCCAACACCTGGCGATAGGCACGGAAGGAGGGGCGGTAAAACTGGGGGATCAGCAGATCGACGCCGCCCTGCCCAAGCCAGGAGGCGCTGTCTTGCATCAGCTGCCGCAACCCCGTGGGCCAAGGGGCTGGCGAGAGGCACCAGCGCAGGCCTGGGCGCAGGCATCCTCGACTCCGACTTCGAGAAGGTCGGCGCCAAGATGATGGCCTCGGCAGCCGACGTCTACGGCGGCAGCGAGATGATCATCAAGGTGAAGGAGCCGCTCCCGGCGGAGTATCCGCACATCAAGAAGGGGCACCTGCTGTTCACCTACTTCCACTTCGCCGCGAACCGTGAACTCACGGATGCGATGCTGAAGTCGGGAGCGAACTGCTTTGCGTACGAGACCCTGCAGGTCGGTCGCGCGCTGCCGTTGCTGACGCCGATGAGCGAAGTGGCTGGCCGCATGGCGGTGCAGGTCGGCGCCGTTTGCCTTGAGAAGCACATGGGCGGCCGTGGCATCCTGCTCGGCGGCATCCCTGGCACCGAGCCCGCGACGGTTCTGATCCTTGGCGGCGGCGTCGTCGGCACGAACGCGGCGAAGATGGCTGCGGGCCTTGGCTCGCGCGTCGTGCTGATGGACCTCGACCTCGACCGTTTGCGCTACCTGTCCGACGTGATGCCAGCGAACGTGTCGCTGCTGCACAGCTCGCCAATCGCGATCCGTGAGCAGTTGCCGCACGCAGACCTCATCGTCGGCGCCGTTCTCGTGCAGGGCGCTCGCGCGCCGCGCCTCGTGCGCCGCGAGGACCTGAAGTCGATGAAGGAAGGCGCTGTGATCGTCGACGTCGCAGTCGACCAAGGCGGTTGCATTGAGACCTGCAAGCCGACCACGCACGCAGACCCGACGTTCGTCGTCGATGGCGTGCTGCACTACTGCGTCGCGAACATGCCCGGCGCCGTGCCGCGCACGTCGACGTTTGGCCTCACGAACGCGACGTTGCCGTGGGCCAAGAAGCTCGCCGCGATGGGCGCTGCAAAGGCCGCGAAGGATCCAGGCCTCAGCACCGCAGCCAACGTGCTGAATGGAGTCTGCACGCACCAAGGCGTCGCGGAAGCGTTCGGCATGAGCTACAGCGCTCCGGACAAGGTCCTCTGACGAGCGGGGTCTCGTTGCCCGTGAGCCTCCAAGATCCCGCATCGCACATCTCGCTGCTCGATGCGGTCTGGCTCGGTCTGGTCGAGGGGCTCACGGAGTTCTTGCCCGTGTCGAGCACGGGCCACCTGATCGTCGCGAACCGATTGCTCGGACTCGCGGAATCGCCGCTGACGATCGGCATCCAACTCGGCGCGATCTCTGCGATCCTCGTTCTGTATTGGCGGCCCCTCTTCGATGCGCTGCGCGGTGCAGCATCGTTGCGTGCAAGCGAGCAACCCAACCTGCTGCTGCAGATCGCGGTGGCCGCAGCGCCTGCCGCGTTGCTCGGGTTGCTCTGCGACGATTGGATCGAGGAGCGACTGTTCTCGGCTGAGTTCGTCGCGTTGACGATGGCCGTGGGCGGCGTGTTGCTGCTCTGGGTCGAGCGCCTGGTCCGCGGTCGCACAGCGCGCGTGGATTCGCTGCTCTCGATGTCGTACTCGACGGCGCTAGCCATCGGTGGCTTCCAGTGCCTTGCGCTGTTGCCAGGCACGAGCAGGTCCGGGGCAACGATTGCGGGCGCGCTGTTGCTCGGCCTGACGCGAACGGCTGCCGCGGAGTTCTCGTTCTTGGTGGGCTTGCCGATCCTCTACGGCGCCGGCGTGCTCAAGCTCGCCAAGGAATGGGAGCTGGTCTCGGGGCCGCTGCTGATGCCGATGGTGGTGGGCACCTTTGTCAGCTTCGTGTCGGCGCTCGTGGTCGTGAGGCCGTTCGTGGCCTTCTTGCGCGCGCACACGTTTGCGCCGTTTGCCTGGTATCGATTGCTGGGCGGAGCGCTGCTGCTTGCCCTCTGCGCTTCTGGCGCGATCTGATCGCTGGATCGCGCGGATCCTGATCCGCTGAGTCAGCGGATGCGCAAACGCAACTCAGCGGCGGTAGCCGAGGCTCTTCACGACGTGCAGGACTTCGCTCCAGCTCGGGAAGTTGCGATTGTGCTCCTTCTTGAAGCGATCGAGCGCCGCGATGAACTCGAGCACTTCTTCATCGACGGCAAGACCCATCGACGTGCTGCGGCCAGCGTCCTCTCCGTCGTCATCCTCCAGCGTCGCGGTCGAGGACGCAGCGTCGGAGTTGGTCTTCTTGCGGGGAGTGGACTTCGTGCGGGTCTTCTTGGCGCTGGCCATGACCCGTCATCGGCACGCCGCCAACGCTGCCTTGATCGCCGGTGCGAACGGCGGACGCAGGATGCCTTGGTCCGTCACGAACGCGGTCGCCAGCGCCGCAGGAGACACGTCGAACGCGGGGTTGCGCGCGTCGATGCCTGCCGCCGCGATCGAGGATCCCATCAGGGTCAACACTTCGGTCGCAGCGCGCTCTTCGATCGGGATCTGCTGGCCGTGCGCGAGGGCGCCATCGAAGGTCGACATCGGCGCCACGACGTAGAACGGGATGCGATGCACGCTCGCGGCAAGCGCGATCGAGTAGGTGCCGATCTTGTTCGCAAAGTCGCCGTTGCTGGCGATGCGGTCCGCGCCGACGAACACCGCCTGCACGGCGCCGCGCGCGATCATCGCTGACGCCGCAGAATCCGGGATCACCGCGACCGGGATGCCCTCTGCCGCGAGTTCGAGCGCCGTCAACCGCGCGCCTTGCAGCAATGGCCTGGTCTCGTCGGCAAGCACAGAGAAGCGCGTGCCGCGGCGATGCGCCTCGATCAGGCATCCGAGCGCCGTGCCGATGCCACCGCAGGCCAATGGCCCCGCGTTGCAGTGCGTCAGAATGGTTGCGCCGTCGTGCACGAGCTCCGCGCCGTTGCGAGCGATCGCGAACGTGGCTTCGGCGTTCTCGCGATCGATGCGCGCGGCCTCCGCAAGCAGCGAAGCCACGTCGTGGTCCTTTCGCATTCGCGATAGACAGCGATCGAGCGCCCAGCGCAGATTGACGGCAGTCGGCCGCGTCGCGAGCAACATCGCCGCTACATGCCGCGCCGTGTCGAGCGAAGCGGGACCCTCTGGCGCGATCGCGCGCACGCCGAGGTAGAGACCGTATGCGGCAGCGACGCCGATGATGGGGGCTCCACGGATCGCAAGGCGGAGGATCGCATCGGCGACGTCGTCTGCAGTGCGCAGCTTCAGGACCACACGTTCGTGGGGGAGCAACGACTGGTCGAGCGCGTGCAGTTCGCCATCGATGGCGCCAACCCACTCGAGCGAAGGCGGCAGCGGCGCGGGGCGAACGGCCGAGGAAACGTCAGCCCCCTGTGCGTCAGCCCCCTGTGCGTCGGCTGCCGGCGGAACGGTCATGCGCGTGGCATCTGCGCGTGGTCCGAGCAGAGGCGGCGTTGGATCTCCGCGTAGGTCGCAGCGGTCTTCGCAATCACCTCGGCAGGCAACTGCGGCGGCGGCGGCTGTTGGTTCCAGCCGGTCGAGAGCAGCCAGTTCCGCAGGTACTGCTTGTCGAACGATGTGGGATTCGCGCCGGGCTTCACTTCTTCCGCGGGCCAGAAGCGACTGCTATCCGGCGTGAGGCATTCGTCGATGAGGATCACTTCGCCATCGAGCAGCCCGAACTCGAACTTCGTGTCGGCGATGACGATGCCGCGTTCGCGCGCAAACGCGCGCGCGGTGCGGTAGAGCGCGAGCGCCGCGTCGCGCGCGCGTTCGGCTACGCGTTGGCCAACCAGCTCGACGACGCGCGCAAATGAGATGGGCATGTCATGCCCGCTTTCTGCCTTCGTCGACGGCGTGAGGATCGGCGGATCGAGTTCGCTTGCGTGCTGCAATCCAGCGCCCAGCGCAACGCCGGAGACAGCTCCGTCCTTCTGGTAGTCCTTCCAGCCCGATCCTGTCAGGTAGCCGCGAACAACCCATTCGACCGGCATCGGCACAGCCTTCTTGCAGCGCATTGTGCGGCCTCGCAGCAACGCGCGATACTCGCTGGGCACATCCTGCCACGCATCGACATCGGTGGAGATCAGGTGGTTCTGGCACACCGAAGCGAGCTTGCCGAGCCAGAACTTGGATGCCGCCGTGAGCACGGCTCCTTTGCCCGGGATGCCTTCTTGCATCACGACGTCGAACGCGGAGATGCGATCCGTCGCGACGAGCAGCAAGTCGCCGCCGAGTTCGAACAGCTCGCGCACCTTGCCGCGGCCGAGTCGCTTGCAGAACGGAAGATCGATGGTGAGGAGCGGCGTGTTCACGATGCGGGTGTGTCGGCGTGGCTCGTGCAGGTCACTGCGGCGCGCGCTTGCGGATGCCCATCACGTAGTTGATCTCGGGACGGTTGTTGCTGCGGTTCTCGACGACTGGGTCGACCACCATCAGCGTGTCGTAGTTGCGCGAGATCGCGCCATGCCACTGCTCGCCGCCGTTGCCGTTGACCTGGAACGTCAGCCCACCGTCGGTCGCCAGCGTCCACGTGCCTTGGTAGGAGAAGTCGATGCCTTGGTAGCCGACCGCATCGAGACGGAACGCGCCGCCAGTCGACAGCGTCATCTCGCCGACGAAACCATCCGAGCCCGCATTGGACGGGTTGACGAACACCGTGAAGCCGCCGATCACGTAGGTCCCGAGCACTTGGGACACATCGGCGGGCGAGCCGGGCGCATCGAACTTGCGCAGCATGCAGACGAGGCCGGACGCGGTGTCCGATTCGTCTTCGTCGACGCCGAGCAGCAGGTCGCGGCCCGCGGCAGCGTGGTTGAACACGCGCGAATCCGTCGGCGACCCAGTGTTCGTGTAGCCGACCGTCAGAAGGCACGCGCCGTTGCCTTGCTGGTTGACGTCGAGCACGTTCGTGACGCTGCCGCTGAATGCGACGGGCACCGTGCTCGGATCCGAGCCCGACTCAAAGCCGGTGCCCGTGATCGCGCGCGCGGTTCCCGGTGCGCCGGCTGCGATCACCACTTCGCCATACGCATTGCGAGCCACCGTCCGCGGCGTCTGCAGCGAAACGTTGGTGAGCATCACATGCGTGGAGAACACGCGCCAACTGCCTTCGAGTTCGTCCTGGCCAGGCAGCACGCGAGCGCCGACATACAGACCGACCGAAGGCGAGTTGCCGAGCGACACGCGGTCGGTGAAGAACACCTCCGGACGCGAGCCCGCGCCCTGCGGCAGGATCTGGTAGGAGCCTTGGAACACGACCGTGGGCTCGCGGCTGCCGCCCGATTGGTAGATCGACAGCTCGGACGTATCGCCGAGCGCGTAGCGCTGCGGCGACGATGGCGACGAGTTGGGCTGCGTCAGCGTGTAGGTGCTGTCCGAGCGCATCTCGAAGATTGCGCTGCCCGAGTTGACCGCTGCTGGCCGCGATGCCGCGTTGCCAAAGCCGGGCAGGCCGCGGAACCAGAACAGATGGTGGTTGGCGGCGACGAGCACTTCGCTCTGCGGGACCTCCGTCGAGCCGCCGTCGGCGCACGAAGCGCACAAGAGAATCGGCGAGAGCAACGCAAGCGAAGGGCGAATCATGGTCATGCGGGTGCGCATCGAGGTCGGGGAGTCTAGCGGCTTCGCCGTGCGAGTCACGGCTGCCGACTCGCGCAATGGGAGAAGGCCGCTCGTTGCGTTGCCCAAGGCCGGGCAGCTACGGTGCGCGCGATGAGCATCGCGCGTAGCCACGCATCGAACGCTGCTTGTGCATTGGGAGTCGTTTTGGCTCTCGCCAGTTGCAGCGCGGCGCCGCAGCAACTGAACGGTCCGATGCCGGTTCGCAACCAACATCCGGCGCAGCTGACCGTGATGCGCCTCGAGCCAGCGGCTTCGGCTGCGCTGCAAGCAGGCCAAGTGTCTGCGCGCGCCTCGATGGCCTACACGAGCTTGTTCCTCGCGGGCTCCACGGCCACCTCGGCGTTTGCGATGGATGGCGAGATCCTGCGCACGAGCGTCGGCGCGCGCGTTGGCCTCGGCGCGGGCTTCGACGTGGGTTTCGACGTGCCGACCTTGCACACATCCGGCGGCTTCCTCGACAGCTTCCTGATCGACTACCACGACACGTTCGGCTTTCCGGACCAGGGCCGCAGTCGAGTCGAGAATGACCAGTTCGAGGTGTTCGCCGAGCAGAACGGCCAGCGTGTCTACGAGCTGCGGGAAGAGGCTCTGATGTTGGCGGACGTCCCGTTGTCGGCGATGTATGAGCTCGTGCCAGTCGAGCGGTCCGAGGACGGAACCGGAACCCCTGGGCTCGCGGCGCGGCTCGGCATGGAGCTGCCTACCGGCGATGAGTCGGCGGGCGCTGGCAATGGCGAGGTCGACTGGTCCTTTGGCCTGTGCGCGACCTGGCCGGTGTCGTTTGGCGCCGTGCACGCGGAGATCCAGCACACGCTCGCGGGCTCGCCGCAGTCGGCGCGGCAGAACGGATTCCAATTCGCCGACGTGACCGCCGGCAGCGTGGGGCTCGAGGCACAGCCGTTGACCGATCTCTCGCTGCTGATGCAGGTCAGCTGGGAGACGGCGACGCTGGAAGCGCTCGATCTCGAGCGAGCGAGCCGCGATGCGATGTTGGTCTGGTTTGGCGGCCGCATGCGGCTCGACGGCTCGCTGTTCGTCGAGATCGGCTTTGGCGAAGACCTGTCCGAATACATCGCGCCGGACTTCACGGCGTGGTTGTCGATGGCGTGGCTGCCGGGCTTCGGAACTCCAGGCGCGCGCAGGGCAGGCGGCGGCTCGTGAGCGGGGCTGCGGGAGAGCGTCAAAAGACGGGGGGACAGCCCCCTCCACGACTCCCCCGCCAGGCTTTACATAACAAATCTTATCAGAACCTACCGAGGGGCAAGCGGGGGAGCTCTAGGACTGACTCCTCCGTGACTGCGCGCTGTGACTGACCGGTCTAGAGCCTCCGGTTCGCCGCTGCGCAGCGCGCTGTCCCTCGCGTTTGCCAACTGCCCCGGGCTCGCGTCGCAGAACCTCGGCGTTCGGTTGCTCCAAGGCGCGTTGCCGCTGCTCGGCTTGGTCGCGATGCAGCAGCTCGTCGACGCCGTTGCATCGGGCCTGAACGCCAACGACAGCAACCAACCATCCGCCGACTCCGCCGTCTGGTTCGCGCTCGCGTTCGCCGCCGTCATCGGTCTGCTCGGCGCCGGGTTGCAGGCTGTCGCCGCGATGCTCGGCGAACGTCATGCCCGGTTCGTCGCCGACCGGCTGGCAGCCGATCTCGCCAAGCAGTCCGCCGCCTTGGACCTCGAGCAGGTCGAGACGCCGGCCGTTCGGGACTTGATGCATCGAGCGTCTGGCGAGGCCGCGACGCGACCGGCCCGGACGATTCAGGATCTTGCCGCCCTGGTCGTAGCCGTCACGGGACTGTTGGTCATGGCGTCTGCGACGGCGATCGCTGCGCCGTGGCTGCCGTTCCTGGTCGGCTTGGCGGCGATTCCTCTGGCGCTGGTTCGCCGGCGCACGGCTGCGGTCCGGTTTGCCTGGCAGAACGAGCGAGCCGAAGCGCAGCGTCGATCGGGCTACCTGTTCGGCCTGCTGCTCGGGCGCCCCTGGGCCAAGGACCTGCGCGCGCTCGATCTCGCCGCGCCGATTGCGGACCGTGCGTTCGCGTTGCGCGATGAGTTGTCCCGCGAGCAGCTCGCCATGTCGCGGCGCAGCACACGCGACGAAGCGTTTGCGCACGCACTCGGCGCGCTGGCGATGTTTGGTTCCTTCGCGTGGCTTGCGTTCGCTGCGCTGCGCGGAGAACTCAGCTTGGGCGGACTGTTGCTGCACGCGCAAGCCGTGCAACGAACGCAGAACGGAGTTCGCGACGCGCTGCTCGCGCATGCGTCGTTGCGCGAACATGCGCAGTTCCTCGCGCCGCTGCTGGAGTTCCTGGCGATGCGGCCCTCGGTTGGTCGCGATCCGTCGCTTGGCTTGCCTGCTGGCCCGGTCCGTTTGGTTGCGCGCGAAGTGTCGTATGCCTACCCCGGCGCGCCTGCGCCTGCGCTGCGCCGCGTGGACTTCGTGATTGAGGCTGGCGAATGCGTGCTCGTGACCGGCGGCAACGGCGCTGGCAAGTCCACGTTGGTGCGGTTGTTGGCAGGGCTCGCAGCTCCGAGCTCTGGCCACATCCTCATTGGCCCGCACGCGGCGAGTTCCTTGTCGATGTCGAAGCGAGCGGAACGGATCGCAGCGTTCTTCCAGGACACCGCCGGGTTTGAGTTGAAGGTTCGCGACAACCTGACGTTTGGCGATCGCGGCGACGACACGCGTTTGCGCGAACGCCTCGAACGACGCAACGTGCTGCCGCTGCTCAGCGGGATCCCGTTGGACCTGGAGCAACCACTCGGCCGCTCCTTCGCCGGCGGTCACGAACTCAGCGCCGGACAATGGCGGCGCCTCTTGCTCGCGCGCACGTTGCTTCGCGACGCGAGCCTCTACGTGCTCGACGAGCCGTTCGCGTTCCTCGATGCCGCGGCCAGGCACGCACTGACGCAATGGCTCGATGCGATGCACGGAAAGGCGACCGTGGTTCTCGTCGAACACCGAGTCCCCGACGGGATCGCGTTCGATCAGACGATCTCGCTGTCCCACGGCGAAACTCCAGCGACCTGAGCATTTGCCGCCGGATTGCCTGGGCCGGACTGTCGTGCGCGCTGCGCGCATTGCTATCGTCGCCGCACGCCGCGCGTCCCCGCGGCATCGCCCTCGTCGCATGCACTACGTCTTCGTCGTGTGTCTGATCCTGTCCGCGTGGCTGCGCGGGCAAGTTCCGCAGGAACTGCCGGCTGGGCATCCGCCCGTGGAAGCGCCGACTGCAACCGAAGGCCAGGCGCCAGCGCCGACACCTCCTGCGAATCCGCAGCAAGAGCCAGCGCGAGCAACCCAAGAACCCGAGGCTGCGCGCGATGGATCGAATCGCGGCGGTCGCGGACGGCGAGGCGGCGAGTCTGGACAGGACGGCGAATCGGGCGGCGAAGAACTTGGCGTGGTGCCTGAGGTCAAAGTCCCCCGCCGCGGAATCCCGGTCGAGGACACGTTGGTCGAGACGCATTGCGCTCGCTGCCACGCGCGCGACCAAAACGGATTGATGACGCGCATCAGCTACATGCGCAAGGCGCCCGAGGGTTGGGCGGAATCGCTGAAGCGAATGGTGCGACTGCACGGGTTGCAGATCTCCCCCGCCGATGCCAAGCAGATCGTTCGGTATCTCGCGGATCGCCACGGGCTCACGCGATCGGAAGCGGAACGCAGCCTCTACGAAAGCGAGCGACGCGTGCATTGGTCCGAGGAGCATGAAGACGCGGACTTCCGGCAAGCATGCTCGGAGTGCCACCCGTTGGGCCGCGTGTTGATGCAAGCGCGCGACGCCGAAGAGTGGCAGCAACTGCGGACGACGCACGTCGCGATGTTCCCGCTCGCGCGCGGATCGATCGGCGGCGGGCCGCCGCAGGACGACGAGGAACGCATGATGTTTGGCGGCGGCCAAGGCGGCGGAAGCGGCCAAACCACTGGTGGCGGTGGCGCACGCGGCAACCGACGCGGCGGCAACGGCGCGAGTGGAGCCACCGCGCAGCAATCCGGCGGCAACCAGGGCGGAGAAGGCCAAGGCGGTCGCGGCAATCGCGGCGATCGCGTTCTGACTTGGCTCGCAGAGCAGCAGCCGCTGTTCACGCCCGAGTGGAACGCGTGGGCCTACAACCGACGCGAAGTGCCGTTGGCTGGAGAATGGATGGTCGCAGGCCGTGAGATCGGCCGCGGCGAATTGTTTGGCTCGGCGCAACTCACGCGCGTCGAAGACGGCGAATACGAGGTCGCGTGGACGCTGAAGCTCGCGGATGGAACGAGCGTCGAACGCAAGGGCCGCGGACTTCTGTATGGCGGCTACAGCTGGCGCGGCCGTTCGACGGAATCAGGCCAAAATGGCCGGACGTGGCGCGAGACGTTGTTGCTCGATGATCGTTGGAACACGTTGAAGGGCCGCTTCTTCACTGGCGACCACGACGAGATCGGCGTCGACGTCACGCTGTATCGGCGCGGCGCCGTGTCGCGCGTGTTTGCGATCGAACGTCCGTTCGTCACCGTGCCTGCGGACTCGCAACCGCTGCTGGTGCATGGCGACGCGTTCCCAGAGTC
>CAIYFF010000422.1 GCA_903925435.1 uncultured Planctomycetota bacterium
GCCATGCCAGATGCTGGATGGCTCGGCGAAGAAACCGGCAGCAAGAAATGCGACCGCGACCTGGTGTGGGTCGTCGATCCGATCGATGGCACGAGCAACTATGCGTGCGGCCTGCCCCACTGGGCGGTGTCGATCGCGTTGCTGCATCGAGGCATTCCTGTCGTCGCCGCCGTGTGGTCCGAACCGGAAGGCGCGCTCTACACGGCGATCGCGGGCCACGGAGCCATGCGCAATGGCGCGCCGCTGCGTGCCCCGAAGATGGCATGGGACGACAAGGCCGTGGTCGGCTGCCAATGGCGACGGAGCACCAAGGCGCCAGCGATTATCCCGGCCATCCAACAACAAGGCGCGCGTGTTCGCTGCTACGGCTCGACTGTCGTGCAGATGCTGGACGTGGCCAACGGTCGCCTCGTCGCCAACATCCAAGAACAGGGTCACCTCTGGGATCTTGCGGCGGCCGCACTGGTGCTCACGGAAGCAGGTCTGCTCGTCACGGGGTGGGACGGCGCACCCATGTTCCCGGCAGAACTCGACGGCGAGACGCACTTGCCAAGCCTTGCAGCCACACCGGGTGTGCATGCGAAGTTGCTGCCCCGGCTGAAGCGGCAGCGCCCTATTGTTTCGCGCGGGTAACACCGAGGCTGCTCGTTGTCCACGAAGTGCGACAGGGGGCGGCCATGCTGCCTTGCATCTGCAACGATCACCAAAAATCGCTGGGGCGAATCCGACGTGGCCCCAATTTTGCGCAACACGCTGCGCAGGGATCGATATCCTGCGCACCCGCACCATCCGCCGCGCCACTGGTAGGCCGGCACCCTCAGAGCAATCCCAACATGAAGAAGCTCGTTCTCGCAGGCCTTTGCTGCGCAGGCGTTCTCGCGCTGCTGCCGCAAACCGGCAATGCCCACGGTGGCCAGTATCGCGGCCCCGGTGACGTGGTTCCGCCGAACCCCGGTGGCGGCCGTGGCGGTGGCCCTGGCGGTCCCGCAACTCCTGGCCCCGGTGGCCCGGCGACTCCTGGCCCCGGCGGCCCCGCGGCTCCTGGTCCTGCTGGCCCTGCAACGGGCGGCCCTGCCGGCCCCGCGGCGGGCAAGGGTCCGACGACTGGCGGTCGCGGCATCCAGCTCGAAGACGACCTCAACAAGTGGGAGTTCTGGTGGGAGTTCAACAAGGACCCCTACATCCGCCTCCGCGACTCGATCCACTCCACGTCTGCCGTGTCGGGTAGCGATGAGTTCTACCTCGGCGCCACGCGCAAGGTGGATTCGCAAGACACGATGAGCCCGTCGGAAGACGAGAAGCTCAACATCATTCTGCCGGCGCTGAAGAAGGCGATCGACTCGACCGAAGATCGCGACATCACGTCCTCGTGCATGGTCGCGATGGCCAAGGTTGGTCGCAACCACAGCGAGTTCAAGCTGCGCGACGTCTTCATCCCCCGCTTGAAGCGTGGCGACCAGGAGATCCGCGAAACCGCAGCGTTGGCGCTCGGCATCGCAGCCCTGCCTGACGCCGAGAACATCGACATGCTGACGAGCCTCGCCACCAACGGCGATGCCGCAAAGCAGGCGAGCAACGGCGACGTGAACGACCGCACGCGCGCATTTGCGTGCTACGCGCTCGGCCTCGTTTCGCATGCCAATGCGGATGCGGCGCTGAAGCGCAAGGCGTTCGATGCACTGCGCCAACTCGTCGACGATGACTCGAAGAGCACGCGCAACACCAAGGTGGCTGCGATCAATGCGATCGGCATCCTCAACGCCGCTGGCGCGCCGTCGACCACTCCTGCTACCGGCGAAGGCGCTGCGGCATCGAGCGGCGAAGGCGACAAGGCGCTCGTCGCCGACGCGCTCAAGTGCCTCGAGGCCTACTACATGAAGACCTTGGGCTCGGGCGATCAGTTGCTGCAATCGCACTGCCCGCCCGCGATCGCCAAGTTGCTGGGCAAGGACTACGCTGACGCCAAGGTCGTCGAGTCCTACAAGAAGCTGTTCGCGGATGACCTTGCCGACAAGGGCAAGACCAAGCGCAGCAGCAACGACGTGCCGCGCGCATGCGTTCTCGCGCTGGGCCAACTGTGCAAGCCGATCGACGACGAGAAGTCGCCGGACGCCGAGTACGGCAAGCTGCTGCTCGAGACCTGGAAGTCGCACCGCGACCTTCAGACCAAGTACTTCGCGATGCTTGCCCTCGGCCAGATCGGCGGCGGCTGGTGCCGGACGCAACTCTTGAAGGAGTTCGACAAGGCTGGCAAGTCGATCGAGAAGCCGTGGGTTGCCATCGCGATGGGC
>CAIYFF010000423.1 GCA_903925435.1 uncultured Planctomycetota bacterium
AGCGCAGCGAATCGCCACGCACATACCCCGCGCGATCGTCGACCGGGTAGCCGAGCCGCACGAGCGCTTCCTTGACGTTGCCGCGGTCGGCGGCGGCGACAACCGCGGGCCCACCCTTCTTGCGCTTGCACAGCTTCTTCAGCGCCTTGTCCGCGCACACCTCCGACAACGTCGCGTCGTCGTCGGATTGCAACCACAGAGAATCGGTCCCGTCGTCGGCCGCGACGAGGCGCAGCAAGCCGTAGCGACGATGCCACTCCTGCAGTCTCGCCGTGACTTGAGGCGCGATCGGAAAGCGCGCATTCGCGACGAGCCAATCGACGATCGACGAAGCCGTCTCCCCGAGTGCGGCCGCGTTCCAAACGCTGACGGCGGTGATCTTGTAGAAGTGGACGTATTCCGGCGACTTCTCCAACTCGGCGAAGCGCTGCAACCGATCGCGCGCCTCTTCGTAGCGAGGGTGCTGCGTCTCCAGCAACACTGCGCCGTCTTGCTGCACGATGAGCGGCGGCTCGTTCATCCCTCCTCCTTTGCGGTCGCCTTGCGCTTCTTGCCGTTCGGTGCCTTTGGCTTCATGCCAAGCCGAGCTCGGAGGAACCGGCCCGTGTGGCTGCCGACCATCGCAGCCAGTTGCTCTGGCGTTCCCTCGCCAACGATGAGGCCGCCCTGCTCGCCAGCTTCGGGACCCAACTCCAGAACACGATCGGCGGCGGCGATCACGTCGAGGTTGTGTTCGACCACGATCACGCTGTCGCCGCGTTCGAGCAGCTTCTGCACCACCGCCAGGAGCTTCTGCACGTCGTCCATGTGCAGGCCCGTCGTCGGTTCATCGAGCACATAGACCATGTGCTCGCGCGGAGTGCGCGCCAACTCGGCCACGAGCTTCAAGCGCTGCGCCTCGCCGCCACTGAACGTGTTCGCCGGCTGGCCGAGCTTCAGGTAGCCAAGCCCCACCGCAGACAACAACTGCAGCGAACGCGCGATCTTCGGATGGTTGCCGAAGAACGCGAGCGCTTCGTCGACCTCCATCTCGAGGACCTGCGCGATCGTTCGGCCGCGATACTCGACGGTCAGCGTCTCTGCGTTGTAGCGCTTGCCTCGACACGTCTCGCACGTGACCCACACGTCGGCGAGGAAGTGCATCTCGACCTGGATGTGGCCCTTGCCCTCGCAGGCGCCGCACCGGCCATCGGCCATGTGGAACGAGAAGCGGCCCGGCCCGAAGCCCTTCTGCTTGGCCATCGGTGTCGCGGCAAACAGCGCGCGGATCGGACCGAGGATCTCGGTGTACGTCGCTGGGTTGCTGGATGGCGTGCTTCCGAGCGGGCTTTGGTCGACGACCACAAGACGCACATCTCGTTCTTCGCCGTCGTTCCAGGCGATGTCGGCATTCCCATCCCGCAACGATGGCACCAGCGCATCGAGCGCTAGCGACGACTTGCCAGAGCCGGACACGCCCGTGATCGCCAGCATGCAACCGAGCGGCACATCGACATCGAGTCCCTTCAGGTTGTGGATCGAGACGCCGCGCATGCGCACGAAGCCCTGCGGATCGCGGCGCAGAGGCCGCTCGGCTGCGCCAAGCTCGCCGCGCAAACCGCGCCCGGTCAGCGTGTCACTCGCTGCGATGTCCGCGGGAGTGCCGATCGCGACGATGCGGCCGCCGCGAGACCCTGCGCCGGGGCCCATGTCGACCACGCAGTCCGCCGCGCGGATCATCGTTTCGTCGTGCTCCACAGCCACGACCGTGTTGCCGAGATCGCGCAGCGACAGCAGCGTCGCGAGCAAGCGCTCGGTGTCGCGAGGGTGCAGGCCAACGGTCGGCTCATCGAGCACGTAGAGCACGCCCATCAGCTTGTTGCCGAGCTGCGTCGCAAGGCGAATGCGCTGCGCCTCGCCGCCTGACAACGATGCAGACGAACGATCGAGCGTGAGGTAGCCGAGGCCCACTTCCGACAGGAAGCCGAGGCGGTTCTGCAATTCCTTGCGCACGTCCTTCGCGATGCGCTCATCGTTGGCGTCGAGCTGCAGCGATTCGATCGCCGCCATCGCCGCATCGACGGTTGCGCGAAGGATCTCCGGCATCCGCACGCCGCCGATGCGAACCGCGCGCTGCGCCGCGCCGATGCGCTCGCCTTCGCACGATGGACACTGCGCCGTGCGCATCACGTCCTTGAAGCGCTCGTCGCCGCCCGTCTGCTCGTCCTTGCCGTGGAACCACTCCTCGACCTGGCGAGCGAGGCCCTTCCACTTGACCTGCATGCGCCACGTCCGCGAGCGACCGGCCTCGCGCTTCTTGAACACGATGTCGAAGCGCTCTTCGCCAAGCCCGCGCAAGAGCCATTGGCGGTCCTGGGCTTTGAGCTTGTTCCACGGCTTCGACAAGTCGACTCCGCGCTGGGCGGCAACGACCGCGGCAACATCGGCGTAGTAGCCGCCCTTGTTGGTCAAGAACGTGAACGCCGCGCCTTTGTGCCGGATCGCGCCGCCGAACACTGGCTTGTCCGGGTGGTTGACGAGCAACGCCTCCTCGCAGACCACCACTTCGCCGAGTCCCGCGCACTCAGGGCAAGCGCCGCTGTGGTGGTTGAAGGAGAACCAGCGCGGATGCGGCTGCTCGTGACCGAGGAAACCGCACTGCGGACAGCTGCGCGTCGGGCTGTAGGTCGCGCGCGCGCCCGCATCGTCGCCACCGACCAACTGCGCGATGACGAGGCCGTGGCCGCCATGCTCGGTCGCTGCCGCATGCGCTTGCTCGGCGCCATCGACGACGCGCGCGCGATCATCGAACGCGACGCGATCGACGACGAGCAACAGCTCTCTCGGCGCAGCGTCTGGCCACGCTGCGTCCGTGCGCACTTCGACGCCATCGCGCAGCGCGCGCAAGAAACCGCGCTCCTTCCACTGCGCTCGCAATGCCTCTTGCCACGCGCGCGCCTTATCGATTGCGGCGGCTTCCTCGCCCTTCACTTCGTCGGGAACGGCGACGGGCGCGAGCAGATAGCCTTTCTTGCCCTTCCATCGCACCGCGAGGTCCTGGCCGATGCGACTCGGCGACCATGCGACCAGTTCTTGTCCATGCGTCGGGCAATGCGGGCGCCCG
>CAIYFF010000424.1 GCA_903925435.1 uncultured Planctomycetota bacterium
CGCGTCGCGGCGCGATGCACGTTGGCGCATGGTCGCGATCGCGTCGGTGTCGCTTGTGTGCTTGGTCGGATTGTGGCTGCGCGAACGCGCGCGGCTCTCCATGCAAGCACTGCGCGCCTGAGCAGAGCGGCGCGCAGGCGTCGTCACTTCCGCTTGCGCCACAGATCCAGCAACTCGCGCTCGCGCTCCGCGGAGATTCCCGTTCGCGAATACGGCCGATCGCCGCGCTCCGTCTTCGCCCACAGCAACGTGTCGCGAATCGTGTCCGCGAGCGGGCGGAAGCGCATGCCCGCGGCGCGCGCCTTCGCGTTGTCGTAGGTGCGTCGCCCATCGCGCGGGATCCACAGTGGCATCTGCATCCACGGTCCGACCTTTTGTTCCGCGAGGAACTCTTCGCTCACCCAGGTCAGCGACCCTGGCGTGCTCGTCGCGCTGCGGCAACCGAACAACACCTCTTCCATCGTGACGGGGCCATCGAAGCCAACGGCGTTGAACACGCCCATGATTCGATTCTCAATGCAGTGCACCATCCAATCGCCGAGGTCGCGCGCGTCGATCATCTGCACGAGCGCATCGCGATCGCCCGGCGCGAGAATCTCGCCGCCCTTGTCGATGCGCACTGGCCACCACGTGAAGCGATCGCTCGTGTCGCGCGGTCCGACGATGAGGCCCGGACGAATGTTGGCGACGCGGCCCGGCATCGCCTTCTCGGCCGCGGCTTCGCAGCGCGCCTTCATCGCGCCGTAGTTTGGCACCGCCTCGCGGATCGTCTTTGCCTTGTCAGCCTCCTCGTCGGCAATCGTGAGCACGGCGCCCGCTTCAGAGATCGCCGTCGCTGCGTCGCCCGACTCGTCGTAGACCGACACCGTGCTGACGAACAGGTACTGCTTCGCGGTCTTGGCAAACATCGACGCGCTCTGCTCGACGTGCGACGGCGCATACCCCGACGTGTCGACGATGACGTCGAACTCGCGACCCTGCAGCGCCGACAAGTCGCCCGCATCGCGGTCGCCCTTCAGGTGCTCCACTTGCGGGAACAGGTCCGCGCCCGTCTTGCCGCGATGGAACAGCGTGACCTTGTGGCCGCGCGCGATCGCGGTCGCGACGAAGTGCGGGCCGAGGAACCCGGTGCCGCCCAGCACGAGGATGCGCTGCGGATCGCCAGCGCGCGCGACTGCGGGTTGTGATGCCGCAAGCGAATCGCACAACGGCAGCGCGAGACCCGCAGCCGAAGCACGGGCAAGGAAGGAACGACGAGTGGAGTCGGCCATGCGCGCCGTTCTACGCAAAGCGCCGCGCGGCGTTGGCGCGAAGTTGCGCTTCTTCTGCCATCAGCCGAGGTCGAGCGCGCCCGTGCTGTCGCCGAAGCGCTCTTGTTGCGAGCCCGCGCGACGCAGCACGCTCACGAACAAGTTGGCCATCGGCGTCTCCTTGTCGCAGACGAGATGCCGGCCGCCGCGCCCGACGCCCACCGCGAGCACGGGAAGATCGTCGTGGTTGTGGCGATCGCCGTCACTGATGCCGCTCGCGTAGACGACCGCCGTCTCGTCGAGCAGCGTGGCAGAACCGGACTTGGTCGACTGGAGCCGCTGCAAGAACGCGGCGAAGCGCTCGATGTGGAATCGGTTGATCGCGCGAATGCCCGCGAGCTTGTGCGGATCGTTGCCGTGATGGCTCAAGTCGTGATGCCCCTCGGGCACCGACAAGAAGCGATAGCTGCGATTGCTGCCCGCATTGCCGAGCATGAAGGTCGCAACGCGCGTCTGGTCTGTCTCGAACGCGAGCGCGAGCAGCTCATACATGGCTTCGAGCCTTGCGGCGAAGTCCCCTCGCTCCGCGAAGACGTGCTTTGGAGCTTGTGGCGCGTCCTGCTGCGATTGCTGCTCACGTTCGATGCGGCGCTCGAGTTCGCGCACGCTGTCGAGATACGCAGAGAGCTTGGCGCGGTCGCGGCCGCCGAGTTGGCGTGCGAGGCTCTTCGCTTCGGCCAGCGAAGCGTCGAGCACGCTGCGACGCGACGCCAACAACGCAGCGCGCGCACGCTGGTCCATCGCGGCCTCGGGATCGCCAAACATGCGCGCAAACACGGCGCGCGGCTCCGTCTCCTTCGCGACCGGCGTATCCTTGCTGCGCCAACTCACGTTGTTGCTGTAGGCACACGAGTAACCGGAGTCGCAGATGCCCGCTGCTGCGCCGCGCTCCATGCCGAGCTCCAGCGACGGAAAGCGCGTCGAAGCCCCGATCTCGCTCGCAAGCAGTTGATCGACGGAGACGCCGACCTCGAGGTCGGCGCCGCCGGTCTTGCGCGGATGCGCGCAGGTGAGGAACGATGCGGCAGCGCGCGCATGATCGCCAGGGCCATCGCCATGAGCTCGGCCACCGTCGAGTGCGAGGCCGCTGATCACGGCGATGTGATCGAGCACTGGCGCGAGCGGCTCGAGCAAGTGCGGCAGTTGCTTCAGCGCGCCTTCGGACTTGGGCCGCCACTCGTCCATCTTCTTGCCATTGGGCGCGAACACGAACAGCGTGCGCCGCGGCGCTGCGGCGCCACGCAGAGGAACTGCGCGCTCCATCGCGTCGAGGAATGGCAGCGACACGCATGCGCCGAACCCACGCAACACAGTGCGCCGGTCCATGCAGCGATTTTGGAACGTCGACTTCATCGGATTGCCTCGCGAAGACGGAATGCGTCGCTCTCCACCACGATGCCGACGAGGTCGGCAAAGCGCATGGGGCCCAGCATCGCGGCGCGATCGACGCTCGCGTCGAGCACGAGCCGCTCCACGACGGTCGCGTCGCGCCCCACCGCGTAGACGAACAGCTTGCGCAACAGCGCGCGCAAGAACGCAGGGTCATCGCGCAGCAGCTTGCGCAATCCATCGACGCCATCGACGCGGACGCCGGACGGCAACGTCGACGACGCGTCGATCGGCGCGCCATCGGGTCCAAGTCGATAACGGCCGATCGCGTCGTATTGCTCCAGCGCAAAGCCGAATGCGTCCATGCGTTCGTGACAGCCTGCGCACTCCGATCGCGCGCGGTGCGCCGCGAGTTGCGCGCGCAAGCCCGCCGGCGTCGCGACCGCCTGCTCATCGCCAAAGATCGCATTGCCAGGAGGAGGCGGCGGCGGCGCCTGGTCGAGCAGGTTCTCCATCACCCACTTGCCACGCTTCACCGGCGACGTGCGCGTCGGATTGGACGTGACCGCAAGCCACGACGCATGTCCGAGCAACCCGAGCCGCGCGTCCGATCCACTCGCCAACGACACGCGAAGGAACGCATCCGAGAACTCGCCTTCGATCCCGTAGAAGCGTGCGAGGCGCGCATCGACATGCGTGAAGTCGGCATCGAGCAAATCGCGCACGTCGCGGCCCTCGCGCATCACGGCCAAGAACAGCAACTCCGTCTCCCGCCGCATCGCGCGACGTAGCGCATCGTCGAAGCCCGGGAACAACGCGGGATCCGGTGTGCGCACGTCGAGCGAGCGCAACTCCAACCACTGACCCGCGAAGTCCGACACAATGCGGTCCGCGCGCGAATCCGCGAGCATGCGCATCGCTCGCTCCCGAACGCCGCGTGGCGACGCGAGTTCGCCGTTGCGCGCGGCAGCGAGCAACTCTCCATCAGGGCAACTGCTCCACAACAAGAACGACAAGCGCGATGCGAGCGCAAGCGGCGGAACTGGCTCGATTGCGCCTTCGGCGAGCTTCGCTGCGCTCGGCTGCTCGATGCGAAACAAGAAGCGCGGCGATGTCAGCGCGGCGGCAAGCATCGCTCGCATCGCTTCCATCCTCGTTGCACCAGCGTCGATTCGCTGCTGCCCGACCTTCGCAAGCCGACGCGCATGCTCCGCATCGGTTGCCCCGCGGAACACGCGCGCAGCCATCACACGCGCTGCTGCTTCCAACGCCATCGGCTTGGTCGAGGCAAGCCACTGCTGCTGCGGCGGCGCCACGCGCGGCTCGAGCGGCCCTTCGACGACAACGCGATCGACGAACAGGTTGCGATCACGGCGCGCAGGATCCGGGTTATCGGGATCCCAGAAGTCGTTGACGAACGCGACCTCGATCCTGTGCGTGCCTTCGCCGATCGGCAGCGTGATCGACTCAGCCTTCGGCGCGCGCTGCGTGACATCGATCTGCGCAAGCTCGCGCCCATCGAGCGCGACCATCATGCGCGACGGCGCATCCCCCGCCTGCGTGGCGCCCGCATGCACCGAGATGCGGAACGTCCCCTCGCGCGCCGCAAGAAACCCAGCGCCGATCGTCGCGTTGGCGTAGAGCACGGCGACATCCGAGTCCGATCCGAAGCCCGGCCCGCGCACGAGGTCCATCGCTTCGCCTTCGATCGTGCGGATCGGCGTCGCGCCTTCGTCGTCGACGAACACCTGCGCTGCGACATCTTCTGCCGCTGCGAGATAGGCCTCGAGATGCAGCGTCGAGAACGACATCGCATCGCCGATCGAATCGAAGCCGTAGCCGAGATCGTCCGCTGGGAACGCGTCCGCGCGCATCGACGCGATGCCGAACAAGTCCTCGACGCAGCGATCCCAATGCGTGCGCGACAAGCGGCGCACCGTGACACGACCAGGGCCCGGCTTCAGCAGCGGGACTTCGCGCGCAAGGGTCGCGTCGCAAGCGAGCAGCAGCGCGCGGCGTTCGCCTTCCGTCATCGGGTCCGCGTCGCTTGGCGGCATCTCGACCGCGCGAACGCGGTCCCGGATTTTGCTGATCGCCGACAGCCGGGCCGCGGGGTCCGCCACAAACGCACGCGCGATGTCGAGCCCGCCCTTGTGCGCCGATTCGTCGTGGCACTCCGCGCATCGCTGCTCGACTACGACCATGAGACGGTCGAGATCGGGGCCTTGTGCGAAGACGACTCGACCGATGGCCGCGATCGCGCACGCAGTGATGACGTTGGGATGACGCACGCGTGCAAAGATTAGCGATGAGATGACCGGACG
>CAIYFF010000425.1 GCA_903925435.1 uncultured Planctomycetota bacterium
GCGATCGCGCAGCAGGCTGGAGCCACGGTGATTCGGCAGCAGCAGCGCGGGCCAGGAGCTGCGCGCAATCGCGGCGTCGAGGCGACATCTGCTCCGCTCATCGCAGTCCTCGATGCGGATGATTGGTTTGCGCCGCGCAAGCTGGAGGCCCAGGTGCTCGCGATGCAGTCGTCCGACGCTCCTGCGGTGTGTTGTGACGCGTTCGTCGTCGATGGCGACACGATTGGGCCGGCCCAGAACCGCGAACGGGCAGTGCCGGACCGGATCGACTTCGACACGCTGTTCGACGGCAACCCGGTGATCTGCAGCACGGTGCTCGCGCGGCGCGACGAGTTGCTCGCCGCTGGCGGCTTCGACGAGGACCCGGCCCTGGTCGCGACCGAGGACTATGACCTGTGGTTGCGGCTCGCTGCGCGCGCGCCGATTCGCTACCTGGCGGAGCCTCTCGCCTACTACCGCCGCCACGGCCAGGGACTGTCTGCCAACACGCGGTTCCTGCGCGGCGGCGACCGCATCCTCGACAAGTGGCAGGACGAGCGCGGCGGCGACGACGAGTTCGCGCAGCGCATTCGCCGTCGTCGAGCAGGCGTCCGGCTCGACCACGCGTGGGACCTGATGCAGGCGCCTGGCCGCGAAGCGGAGGCCCGCAAGTGGATCCGCGAGGCGCAGCAGTTGGCCTTCTCCTGGAAGGGTCTGCGGATGTGGCTGAAGAGCCATCTGCGCCCCTCGCAGGCCCGCTGACCAGAGTTGGCGCGGCCCCAGGGGGTGGGGCAAAGGGCGCAGGCGGAAGAGCGCGCGCGGCAATGGCGCGGCCAGGGTGCGGTTCCTATCATGCTCCGCCCCCAAACGGCCCAGAACCCAGAAAGCACGTCGTGAGCGACTCCCTCCAGATCACTGACATCAAGGTCGACGGCTACGAGCGCGTCGTCCGTGGCATCGACCAGAAGTCCGGCCTGCGCGCGTTCATCGCCGTGCACGACACGACGTTGGGCCCGGCCCTCGGCGGCTTGCGCATGTGGCCCTACGAGAGCGATGACGCGGCGCTGTTCGACGTGAAGCGCCTGTCGCGCGGCATGAGCTTCAAGTCGGCTGTGGCGCACACGGGGCTCGGCGGCGGCAAGGCCGTGATCGTCGGCGATCCCAAGACGATCAAGTCCGAGGCGCTCTACCTCGCGATGGGTCGCTTCATCGATGCGCTCGGCGGCCGCTACATCACGGCGGAGGACGTCAACACGTCGATCGAGGACCTCGAGATCATTCGTCGTTCGACGAAGCACGTGACGGGCCTCGCGCGCAAGGATGGCGGCAGCGGCAACCCTTCGCCTTACACCGCATACGGCGTCTATCTCGGCCTTCGCGCCGCGCTGGGCTGGCACTTCGGCACCGATGATCCCAAGGGCCGCACGGTTGCGATCCAGGGCATTGGCGCGGTCGGCTCCGCGCTGGCTCGCCGCCTGATCGAAGCGGGCGCCACGGTCTACGCCGCGGATCGCAACACCGAGCGTCTCTCGCAGCTCGCGGCCGAGATCGGCGTGAAGCCCGCTGACGAGGCGCAGATCACGACGATGAAGTGCGACGTCTTCGCGCCGTGCGCACTCGGCGCGATCCTGCACGACGAGTCGATCCCGAAGTTCAACTGCCCGATCATCGCGGGCGCCGCCAACAACCTGCTGCTCGAGCCGCGCCACGGCAAGATGCTGCAGGATCGCGGCATCCTGTATGCGCCGGACTACGTCATCAACGCGGGCGGCATCATCAACGTGTCGGTCGAGTTCCACCCAGGTGGCTACGACGAGAAGGTCTCGCTCGGCAAGATCGAACGCATTCCGCAGGCGCTGAAGGAACTGTGGACGATCAGCAAGGAAGAGCGGATCCCGACGAGCGACGCCGCGGATCGCCTTGCGGAGCGCATCCTCGCGGATGCCCGCGGGCAGAAGAAGGCGCAGGCGGCCACGCCGTCGCCGCGCGGTCGCAGCGGCTGCTGAGAGCCGCTGCAGTGCGAATCAGGCGAGCAAGTCTCGCCGCTTTTGCAGCACGATCGCGGCGGGAATGAGCGCCGCCGTGATCCAGGCCCATGCTTCGTGCACTGGGCCAAACTCGCGCGTTCCGACGGCGATCGCGTAGCTCGCGGGCCCGAGCAGCGCGAGCGCCTGCAACGCGCGTTCGATGGCCTTGTGCTGCGCCAGCGCGCCGAAGGGTAGCCACCAGAGGCAATACCACGGCGCGAAGTTGGGCATGGCGAGCAGCATCAACAGGATGGTGGCGACCGCCGCATAGCCTCCGAGCGAACGCGCGTCCCGCACCCTGCGCATGGCGAGCAGCAGCACGGACGTCGCCAGCGCGAGTCCTGCCACCATGACCGCGGATCCAGCAGTCGGCCCAATCGCTGCGCCGACGAACGACGGCAGCGAACCGCGCACGACTCCGGCTTGGTTGGCGATCCAGTCGAGCCCGCCGTCGAGATCCCACCAACGGAAGTAGGCGATGGCGAGCGCTGCTGCGACGGCGGACGTTCCGAGCGCGAATGCTGCCAATCGACCGCTCCGCCAGGCCGAGATCAGCAGCAGCGGCGCGAATGCAGGGCAGC
>CAIYFF010000426.1 GCA_903925435.1 uncultured Planctomycetota bacterium
CGCGCGCGCCGTGGTGTTCCAGGTCACGAGCGGGCGCAGCGCCGACTGTTCGCAGTTCGCGAGCGGCGGCCGCGAACGACTGCGGCTGCGCGACGGGCGAGAACTCGGCGCCGACGCGGCGTGGTCCGAGGCGCTGCACGCGGACTTGCGCGGCATCCGCAATCCGATCGTGCGTGGGATCCAAAACCGCATGCGCGCCAGGTTCGCACGCAGCGACGTGAAGCGCCTCGTCGCCGAGACGCGCACGGACTGGATCGCCGAGTTCTGCGCGCTGCTCGACGAAACGAAGTCCAAGAAGGCGCTGCTGTGGTTCAGCCGCCGCGCGCCCGACTACGTCGCGCGCTTCCATTCGCTCGCGTCGATGTTCGGCGACTACCCGCAACTCGTCGATCGCCGCATGGTCGATGCCGTACGCGGCCATGCCGACGCCTACGTCGAATGCGTGACGCAACGAGGCAGCCCCGAGGCGCTTCTCGATCGGGCCACGGGGCTTCCGACTGCAGTGCGGCCCGCTGCTGCGGGCACGGGCGAAGACCCTGCCATGACGTGGACGCACAACGCCTACTACCCATCGCAGGCGATGCATGACGACGCGGCGACCGCGGTCCTGCCAGCAGTGGCGAGGCTGCTCGCATGATCTGCTTTGCGACACGTGCGATTGCGCAGCGAGCCGCGTTCGTGCTCGCGGCGTTGGCGACCGTCGCAAGCGTTGCCGCGCAACAGAAGGCGGGCGCGCAAACCGACGAAGCCGCCGCGCTGTTCCAGAAGCCTCGCATCGTGCGAGTGCAACTTGTGCTCGACGACGCCGCGAAGGCGCAGCTGCGCGAGCGTCCTCGCGACTACGCCAAAGCGACGCTCCTGCTCGATGGCGAACGATTCGAAGGCGCAGGCATCAAGATCAAAGGCGCGGCGGGCAGCACGCGCGACTTTGACGACCGGCCTGCGTTCACGGTCAACCTCAAGAAACACGGCGGCGAGAAGCGCTTCTTCGGGTTGTCGAAGTTTCATCTCAACAACGCGGCGCAAGACGACTCGCGGATGTCGGATTGGATCGGGCACGCGGTGTTCGACGCCGCGGGCTATCCAGCGCCACGCGTCTCGCACGCGCGTGTGCGCGAAGGCGAGCGCGACCTCGGCGTCTACGTGTTGCGCGAGGCGTTTGACGAAGACTTCCTGCAACGAGTCTTCGGCAGCGAAGACGGCAATCTCTACGACGGCGGATTCTGCTCGGACGTCGACCAAGAACTGCAGAAGGACGAAGGCAACGGCCCCGACGATCGCAGCGACCTGAAGCGACTCGCAGATGCATGCCGCGGCGTCGATCGCGAACGCGAAGACGCATTGCAGCCGCTGCTCGACCTCGATCGCTTCGTCGACTTCTGTGCGCTGGAGTTGATGCTCGGCCACTGGGATGGCTACGCCGGCAACGCCAACAACTACCGGCTTTGGATGCCGACCTCGGGCGGCGCCGTGTTCTTGCCGCATGGCATGGACCAACTGCTGCAGGACGAAGGCCACTCGGTGCTCCAGCACCCGCCTGCGATCGTCGCCAGCGCTGTCATGCAGCAACCCGCGCTGCGCAAACGCTTCCGCGAACGCATCCGTGCGCTGCTGCCCGTGATGTCGGCGCAGACGTTGCAGAAGCGGCTTGCTCCGGTGCGCGCGATGCTCGCGCGCGAGTTCGCGACGATGGGCGACGAGCAAGCACGCGCCTTCGAGGACGCGGCGCGTTCGCTGCAGGATCGAATCGAAGGACGACAGAGGAGCCTTGCCGCGCAATCGAAGGCGCCAGAACCCAAGCCGCTGCAACTCGCGATCGGCAAGCCGCTGCA
>CAIYFF010000427.1 GCA_903925435.1 uncultured Planctomycetota bacterium
AACTTCACGACGCAGTAGACGATCGTCGGTTCGAAGCACGCGGGCGAGACCTACGAGATGACGTTGCGCAGTTCGTCGATCGTGAAGCCCACGGCGAGCTTGGCCGCGATATTCGCAATCGGGAAACCCCTGGCCTTGCTTGCGAGGGCGGAGCTGCGGCTCACGCGCGGGTTCATCTCGATCACGATCATGCGCCCGTCCTTCGGGTTGATCGCGAACTGCACGTTGCTGCCGCCGGTTTCGACGCCGATCTCGCGCATCACCGCGATCGCCGCGTCGCGCATCAGTTGGTACTCGCGGTCCGTCAGCGTTTGCGCGGGCGCCACGGTGATCGAGTCGCCCGTGTGCACGCCCATCGGATCGAAGTTCTCGATCGAGCAGATGATGACGACGTTGTCCTTCGTGTCGCGCATCACCTCCAGCTCGTATTCCTTCCAGCCAGCGATCGACTCCTCGACGAGGATCTCGCTGTTGAGCGAGAGCTCGAGGCCGCGGGACGCGATCTCCTCGAACTCTTGGAGGTTGTAGGCGATGCCGCCACCCGAGCCGCCGAGCGTGAAGCCGGGGCGGATGACCGCGGGCAGTCCGATCTCGTCGAGCGCCTTGCGCGCCTCGTCCATGTCATAGGCGAGACGGCTCTTTGCGCATTCGAGCCCGATCTTCTCCATCGCGGCGCGGAACTCTTGGCGTCCCTCTGCCTTCTGGATCGCATGCGGCTTCGCGCCGATCAACTCGATGCCGAGCTTCTCGAACACGCCCATGTCGTGCAGCTGCATCGCGCAGTTGAGGGCGGTCTGTCCACCGAGCGTCGGCAGCACGGCGTCGGGCCGCTCCCTCTCCAGAATCTTGGCGACCGTTTCCGGCGTGATCGGCTCGATGTAGGTCCGATCCGCGGTCTCGGGATCGGTCATGATCGTCGCCGGGTTGCTGTTGATCAGGATGACCTTGTAGCCATCGCTGCGCAGCGACTTGCAGGCCTGCACGCCCGAGTAATCAAACTCACAGGCTTGCCCGATGATGATGGGTCCAGAGCCGATGATCAGAATCGATTTCAGGTCGTCGCGGCGTGGCATCGGGGGCGGGACTACACCGGAACGAAACAGCGTGCGCGAGCACAAAAACGCGAGGCGGCCCGCGCGTTGCTGAGGCTGGCAATCGCGCGGAGTCGGCAGTGCCCTACTGGCGTTGCAGGTCTAGTCCGCGCATGGAGTTGCAGCGAACGAGCCGTGCGTTCAACCCGCTGCCAGCAACGCCCTCAGCTGATCCAGACGGAGTCGCTCGACGCGGCTTTGGCCGATGCCCGTCGGCAGCACGAAGTGGACCGAGCCTTGCTCGGCCTTTTTGTCGCGCGCGACGAACGGCAGCAGCTGCTCTACGGACGGCAGCGCGGTGCGCTGGTGGCCATATCGCAACAGGACTTTGCGGCACCGCTCGGCGTCCTCGGACCGCATCGCGGAGAGGCTCTCCGACACGTCGAGCGCGAAGTGAAGGCCGCGCGCGACGCAGAGTCCGTGCGGGATGCGACCGTCTGCGAGCGCTTCGAGTGCGTGGCCGAGCGTGTGGCCGAGATTGAGCAAGCGCCTGGGGCCGTCTTCGCGCAGGTCCGACTCGACAACCGCGCACTTCGCCGCGAGCGAGCGATGGATCACGCGCTCGATCACGCCTGGCTCGCGCGCGATCACGGCAGCGTGCTCCCGCTCGAGGATCCCAAACAGGCTCGCGTCGAGGCCGATGCCCATCTTGATTGCCTCGGCGATGCCGCTGCGCAACTCCACGTCGGGCAGCCCTTCGAGCATCGTCGGGTCGACGTAGACGCGCGAAGGGGGATGCACTGCGCCGACCAGGTTCTTGCCCTCGGGCAGGTTGACCGCGGTCTTGCCGCCAACGGCGCTGTCGACCATCGCCATCATCGTCGTCGGGGCCTGCCAGCACTCGATGCCGCGCAGATACAGCGCCGCGCACAGACCGCCGACGTCGCCGATGGTGCCGCCGCCGATCGCGAGCAGGAGCCCTTTGCGGTCGAGGCCTGCCGTCGCCATCGCGCGCAGGATCAGTTCTGCCTGGCCGAGGCTCTTCAGCGACTCGCCGGCTTGCGCATGCAGGACGGTCCAACTCGGCTGCATCAGGTCTGGCCTCAGCGCTGCCATGGAAGCGTCGACCAGCGCGAAGACGGAGCGGCCCTGCGTGTCCACCGCGAGTTGTTGCAGCGCGCCATTGCCGATGACGACGCGCGTCGGCGCTTCGTGCTGCGGCCTGCAGTGCAGTTCGATCACGGCTGCGTCGAGGCTCCTGCGGCCGATTCGCGGTTTCGGCGCTGGCGACGTCGCGCGATCAGCGCTTCCTCTTGCTCCTCAGAACGCCGCTTCTCGCGACGCACGCCGAGCCAGATCGCGGCGATCATCAACACCGAGCCGCCAAACGCCCACACGGTGATCTCGCGCATGCCGCGTCCGGTGTCGAACACGAATGGGTCGAGCGTTGCGGCGACGAACAGCGGCGTCCACATCTGCTTGCCGCGACGGGTCTCGTAGCTGTAGCGGCGGAAGTACCACGCGCGCACTTCGAGCGAAGACCCTAGCTGGGCCTTCTGCCCCTGCGGCAGCCACACGGGGATCGTCTTGCCGCCGACATCGCGGACTTGGATCCACGCTTCCGTCCACTCCTGGATGCCCGCCGGGTTGGGCTCCGCCGCGATCGTTCGCAGCGCCGCGAGCGTGCCGAGGATGCGCATCGGCGTGCCGCGCGTGACTTCGTTCTTCTTGAACGACTCCCAGATCTCCTGGGCGTTGAGCGCAGGCACCGCGCGCCACTGCTCTTTCGTCATCGCTGCGGCATCGCGCGCATACGCGCCGAGGTGCCACAGCGCCTTCGATTGGTCTTCGTCGATCGAGCGCCATGACTCGTCGGAGCTCTGCACGTCGTTGCCGGTCTTGTCGACGTCGTGCACATCGACCAGCGCGCTTGGATCGAGCGCAGTCACCGGCGCCCAATTGGCGTAGTCCCGTCGCAGTTGCGCGCCGACGAGCAGCGGCGCCTTCGCCATCTCGATCGGATACGCGACGTCGCGCAGCTTCAGCGCATAGCCCTCGGCGCGCGCATAGCCGCCGACTGCGACGCCTTCCTTTGGCGGTTGCGAGAACGAGAACAGCACGAGCGATCCGTCGTCGAGTCGCAGCGTCGCCTCGAAGATGCCATAGCCCGGCGACGGATGGCCGGGCTTCGGCCCTTCGAGTTGCTCGATCTTGCCGCGGTAGTAGATCCAGCGGCCGCGCCAGTCGCGCATGTTGGACTGCAGCGCCGTGATCGGGACCATGTCCTTCGGCAGGCCGAGCGCGCGCGCAGCCTCCGGGCTCACGTTGAGGCTTTGCGCCAGCAAGTGGCTCAGCGGCTCCGGCTCCAAGAACAGGCGCTGCTCTCGAGTGTCGTCCTTCGCTTTGTCGAGGATGCGCGAGTCGAGTTGCGGCACCGAAACGAGGGGCTCCTCTTGCTGCAACAGCGAGTCGTCGCGGATCTCGACCGTCGGGTTCCAGAACACGACGAGGTAGAGCGCGATCGCGCAGAACGCCGAAGCGGCGATCATGCGGATCACCGCGCCGCGCGGCATGAAGGGCACGTCGGCGGGCTTGTTGGGCTGCGTTGACATCTTCACGCGGTGCGGTGCGGGGTGACGCTGAGTTGGGGAGCGGTTGCGCCCACTGCAACGGACCTTAGCCGACGCAGGTTCGCCTCAGGCTTCAGGCGCCTTCGGGTTTGTCGAACAATCCGCCGAGGTGGAAGTTGGCGATGTCCGAGCGGTCCACGATCGTCGCTGCGTTGACGCCGAGAACGATGGCGATCACTTCGGCGACTTCATCGCTCGTGGCGCCTTCCTTCTTGGCCTTCTTGAGATGGCCTTCGAGGCAGCCCTTGCAGCCGCTGACGAGCGCGGCCGCGATCGCGACGAACTCCTTCGTCTTGATGTCGAGCTTCGACTTGCCG
>CAIYFF010000428.1 GCA_903925435.1 uncultured Planctomycetota bacterium
AGCAGCAGCAGCGGATCCCCGAGCAGCGGATCGTTCTGCACGAACGGCGCGCGCGCGAGCGACTCGTTGCCTCGCGGCGACTGGAACCGCGTGCGCGCGCGAATGCGCACGACTTCGATCGCGACGAGACGCGCCATCGATACTGGCCCCTGTGGCGCATGGAATGCGCACGCGACGTAGTGCGCGTCGATGCGCGGATGCGGCGCGAACGCGAGCGGCGATGGCTCCTGCTGCGGCAGCGGCAGCAGGCGTCGTTCGCTCTTCGGGCTCTCGCACCCGATCTCGAGCAGCGCAGCCTCGACGGCATCGAACGCGCTTCGATCGCCGACGATCGCGACGCGCAGGCCGTCGCTCACGGGAGCCTGCAACGCGGCCACGAACGATTCGCGCGGCATCGAGAGCAGGAACGACGCATCGCCGAGCGCTCCGATCGCGCGCGCATCGCCCGCAGCAAACATCGCGCGCCGCGCCATGCCGTGCAGCGCTTCGCCGGGAAAGAGCCAATCGGCGTCATCGGCCGCGAGCGCCGCGAGCGCCTGGCTGCGATCCGCCACATCGGCATCGGCGCGATCACCAAACGGCCCCGCGAGCGCGCGGAGCCAACGAGCACCGGCATCCAGCGAATCCGCGGGCACATGCGCCGACAGCACAGTGAAGCCGTTGCCGAGTTCGATCTGCGTGCGCACTTGCTGAGGCAGCACACGGTCCGCAATCGCAGCGCGATGCACCGCCACCGCGTAGGCGAGCGCGCGCGAGTGCGCCGCATCGTCGAGCACCGTCTCTGGCCAAGCGACGCTGATGCCGCAGCCCTGCACGTCCAACGGCTCGCGCCGCAGCCGATGGGATCCAACCGGCTTCCACGCATCGCTGCGCTCCTGCGGAGCTGCTTCCTGCGCGCCCACAGAACCCGCCAGCGCGATTGCGCATGCGACCATGCCGACTTGGATCCGCATCATGAGCTACCTTCCGTCCAACGTGATCTGTTCGTCCGCGAGGCTCGCGGCAAGCGCGTCATCGTGCGTGATGCAGACCACGGCGCAACCGCGCTCGTCGCAGCGACGGCGGATTGCGCGCGCGACGAGCTCCGCGCTGTCGCGATCCAGCGACGCAGTCGGCTCATCGAGCACGAGCGCCTTGGGGTCCGCGGCGAGCGCGCGAAGGATCGCGGCACGACGCTGTTCGCCGAGCGACAGTTCGCGCGTGTCGCGATCGAGGCATGCAAGCGGCAGCGCGAGTTCGTTCGCAATCGCCTCGATGTCGGTGTCGCCGCGCTGGCTCTCGCGCGCGAGGCTGCGCAGCGTGCGCGACGGAGTCAGCGACCCGCCCGCGTCCTGACTCACCATCGCGACCAGGCGGTCGCCAATGCGCCACTCGACCGAGCCGGCATCGGGACGCACGCGGCGAGCCAGCATGCGTCCGAGCGTCGTCTTGCCGACGCCCGATGCGCCGCGAACCGCGAGCACGCGGCCCGCCTTCGCCTGCAGATCGAGATGGGAGAACAACACGCGGCCGCCGCGGCTCGCGAGCAACTGCGTGGCGAGGATCACCGGCTCTGCATCCTCGCGGGGAGCGGCGCGCAGCGTGGGCCACGGCACTCCGCGACCATCGTTCGATGCGAACACGCCGCCGTCGTTGTGGAGCGTGCGACAGGACAACGCGCGCAGCAACCGAGGGTCATGCGTCGCCAGCAGCGCAGCGCCAGACGCTTCGCAGTGCGCCGCGATCGCGGCTGCAACGATCGCGCATGCAGCATCGTCCAGGTGCGCGGTCGGCTCGTCGCACACCCACAACGGCGCGCGCCGCAGCTGTGCCACCGCGAACATCGCGCGCTGCGCCTCGCCGCCGGAGACCGCGTGCGGTGCACGATGCGCCGCGTCCACGCCGAGTCGCAACAGCGCGGCGTTGGCGTCGAGCAACGTCGCATTGGCAGCGCGCGCGATCTGCGTCGCCAGCGACGCCGTCGGATCGAGTGCTGCCCGGGCATCCTGCGCGAGGAACGCAATGTGGCTCGCAAGCGACTCCTGCGCCGCCGGTGAGCAAGGCACGAAGCGCTCGCCAAGCAGCGCGACTTCGCCACCGCGGTGGACGCAACGCCCGTTGGGTAACCCAAACGCTGCGCGCAGCAGGCTGGACTTGCCGGATCCCGACGGCCCCACCAGCGCCGCACACTCGCCGCGCCGCAACGTCAGCTGCGGCAACTCGCACGCAAAGCCGTCCGCACGGCGCAGCGCAAGTTCACGAATCTCCAGCACAGAAGTCACGAACGCGCATGCGACCACTGCTCGCAGCAGGCCGCAAGCCTGCGGCAGGGGCTAGGCAACCTACGACTTGGGCGTAGGGTGAATGACCCAATTGGTTCGGTGTCCTACGGATTCTTCCGGCCACACAGGCTCATTCGTCGCCTGCGGTCCCGGTGGCGATGAGCCGCCATTTCCCTGCTCCCGTCTGCACATCCCCTGCGCATGAACTTGTCCCACTCCCGTTTCCTCCGCGGCGCGCTGAGCGTTTCGGTCCTGGCCGTTTCGGCCGCTGCCCAAAGCCTGTTCTCGCAGGCTGAAGTCCTGATGGCCGAAGGCGATCCGATCCCAGGGATTGCAGGTGCAATCAATGGCGGCGCGAGCGCGCTGGACTTCCCGGTCGTCGACCTGAACGGCAACGTGCTGTTCCGCGGCCGTTTCACCGGCCCGGGCATCACCAACCTCGATGACCGCGCCTTCTTCCTGGGCCGCAGCCGGGACACGCTGCAGAAGGTCGTCCGCGCCGGCGATGCCGAGCCGTCGGGCACGCTGGGCGCAGGCGTTGTGCTGATCACGCAGTCGTCGGCGACGCTGCAGTTGCCGGGCATCAACGGAAGCCCGCGCCTCAGCCCAGAGGGTGGCTACATCCTGTTCGGCTCCGGCATCATCGGCCCGGGCGTCGTGACCACGGTGCCCACGGGCACCTTCGGCCGCAATGACTCCGCCCTGTTCGTCGGTGTCCCCGGTGCGTTCCAGGTGCTCGCTCGCCGCGGCACGCCGACGGGCGTCGGCGGCACCAACTTCGAGACCGCGTTCGGCGGCGTCAGCTACCAGGCCACGTCGCTCAACTCGCAGGGCACCGCGGCCTTCCAAGCCACCCTCTCGGGCGGCGACGTGTCCGGCACGACGAACAACTTCGCGAACTTCGTCGGCACGCCCGGCAACCTCAGCGTCGTCCAGCGCAAGGGCGACCTGATCACGATCGGCGGCAACCAAGTCCGCGTCGACAGCATCGGGTTCAACGTCATCCTCAACAAGGTTGGCATGGTGCTGCACGACGAGCGCCTCGGCGCGGTGGTCGGCACGCCGCCCCCCACGACTGCAAACGACGCCCTGTTGATGCTGTGGTATCCGGGCGGCCTCAACGTCGTGCTGATGCGCGAAGGCGATGCGGCACCCGTTCCCACGGGCGCGGCCAACTACGGCTCGCCGACGATTGCACAGGGCTTTGGCGATGCAGGCGGCTGCGCCTTTGGTTGCACGCTGTCGGGTGGCACGGTCACGACCGCGGATGACAATGCCAACTTCGTCGGCGGCCCGCTCGGGTTCCAACTGGTGTGGCGCGAAGGCGTGACCTCGCCCATCGTTGCGGGCGCCGTTCAAGGCGTCGCAAACTCCACGGCGTCCTACAGCGATTTCGAAGGCGGCTCGATCGCCTTCTACGGCACGCTCACCGATGGCGGCGGCGGCACGATCACGACGGCCAATGACCAGGCGCTCTGGATCGGCAACGGCACGAACCTGCGCATGATCGCCCGCGAAGGCGACGCAGCGCCGGGCTTTGCCAACAGGGCAGGCTTCGTCAGCGCCACGTTTGGCTCGATCGCAGCGGGCAGCGTCCAGATGAACGCGCGCGGTCAAGTCACCTTCAGCGGAGCATCGGTCACCCTCGTCGATGCCGCCAACCCGGCCGGCGCGGTCGTCTCATGCAACTACACGTGGGATCCGATCAAGGGCCTGCAGCTCCAGTTCGCTCAAGGTGACCTGATCCAGACGTCGCTCGGCGGCGTCGCGGCCAACAGCACCGGCGGCGTCCAGTTCCCGAGCGGGGATGGCACGGCGCTCGGCATGAACAACTATGGCGACCTCGTCCAGCGCGCCAACTTCAACACCGGCGGCGCCATCGTGCGCACGCACATCGGCAGCAACCAGTGCACGCCGAGCACGATCAGCGGCACCGTCGGCGGCGTCCACACGATGCAGCTCGACGCCGGCGCTGCGAACGCCAACCAGATCTACCTGGTGCTGTGCGGCGGCGCGGGCACGCGTCCGGGCTTCTCGTTCGGCGGCAGCCAGATCGACCTCAACATCGACCCGGTCTGGACCGACCTCGCGTTCAACAGCCTGAACACGGCTCCGTGGGCCGGCACGTTCGGTCTGCTCGACGGCACGGGCAAGGCCTCGGCCTCGTTCACCTGCCCGCCGAGCATCTTCATCTACGCGCCGCAGGACCTGAAGCACGTGCTCGCGGTCGTGGACCTGAACACGCTCGCCGTCCCGTTCGCGGGCGAGCCCTGCTCGATGCTGCTCTACTGAGGCAGCGTTAGCGGCCCATTGTGGCTGCGCACAACCGCCGCGCCCTGGCTTCGTGCCACGGCGCGGCGGCGTCGTTTCTGGCCCTTCTGCGCATCGCGTGCTTTTGGACCAAGAACGTATGCTGCGCCGATGCGCATCGCCGCGACTGCGTTGTTCTGCATCCTCTCCACGGCCATCGCCCAGAAGCCGCCCCAAGGCCGCTCGCTCGAGACCTTGGTGCGCGCCTTCGAAGCGCAGATCGACCAGCTCTACCGCGACGGCAAGGCGCCGACACGCGACGAAGAGTCGGCGCTGAAGAAGTCGCAGCTCGCGGAGATGGAAGCCTTCGTGCAGCACGAGGCCGCAGGCAGCGACCTATGGCCCGCCCGCTCGATGCTGGCGCAGATGTGCGTGCAGATGCGCCAGAAAGACCGAGCGATCACCGCGCTCTCGGCCATCGACGCGGAGGGTGCGCCATTCTCGGTCGTGCTCCGCGGCGCCGAACTCGCAGCCGAATTGGGCGATGCCGAGCTGCGCCAGCGCCTCGTTCTGCGCGCGCGCAAAGCAGCGGCAAGCGTCGAAGACCGCATGGACCTTGCTCGCGTGCTCGCCACCGCGCTACGCGACGTCGCTGCAGGCGAGGCGATCCACAAGCAAGAACTCGATGCGGCGAAGGACGACGAGCAGCGCGCCTACGTGGGATGGCTCTGGTGCAAGGCCGTGCGCGAGCGCGAAGACCTGCCCGAGAACAGCTACTACGACGCGTTGGACCAGCTGGCGAAGAACCTGCCTGCCACCTACTGGGGCGGCGTCGCGAAGGACCGCTCCACGGCCTCGCAGTTCCAGATCGGCGCGCCGTGCATCGCGTTCCGCGCGACGGCATTGGGTGGCGCTGAGGTGCGCAGCGAATCGCAGCGTGGCCGCGCCGTAGCGCTCGCGTTCTGCGACACGCAGGATCCGCTCTCGAAGGAACTCTTGGCTCGCCTGCTCAAAATCGCCGAGAGCGATGCCAACCTTGCGATCGTCGTCATCGCGACCGACGCGGACTGCAAAAGCGCTACACGTTCTGCCGAGCAGTTCGGCAGCAAGGCGCTCGTCGTCTGCGACGGCAAGGGAATGGACTCGGACCTGCTGCTCCGCTTCCACGTCGAGGCGGCGCCGACTGTGATTGCCATCGACACGAAGGGCAACATCGCCGGGCTCAACCTGCACGCCGAGAACAAGGAAGCGCAGCAAGAACTCGACGCCGCGATCGCGCGCGCTTCCGCGAAGTGACGCAGTCCTTCAGCGCGACCGGCGCACAGCCACGAGCAGGACGAGGTATGCGATCCCGTCCGCAAGCAGCCACGACAACGGCAACGCCGCGACCAGCGCATCGGTGTCGCGCCCCATCGCGTTCGTGAGCAGCATCGCAGCCGAATAGGCAAACAGCACCGTGTCTGGCCCGGGCCGCCCGCGCGACCCGATGCGTCGGCCCGCGCGCAGCACGAATCGCACCGCGCCGAGCAGAGCGAGCGCGCACAGCGGCGCGGCAAGCAACCACGACTCCGGCAGCAAGTCTGACTTCATCGCGAACGCAGCGTCTTGCGCGCGACCGTTGCCGAGCAGCGTTGCTGCGACGAACAACGACGCCATCGCGACGAAGGCCCATGGCCACATCCGGCTCGTCGCAGCTCGCGCCGGCAGCACGGCGATGCTGCGTCTGTGGAATGTGCGCAACAGTCGCTGGCCCGTCAGCAGCGCAGCGAGCAAGAACAGCCCACCCGTCGCGAGCAGCATCGCCCCAGAACCACCCGACGAGGACACCGCAGCGCCGACGCACAGCGCTGCCGTGGCGCCGAGCGCAAACGACGTTGCGCGGCGAATGCCTGCAGCCGCTGGCATGCGCCCCATCGCGAGCAACTGCAGCAGCAATACAGCGAGCAACTGCAGCATCGCAATCGCGGTGTCGGGTCGCAGCACATGGCCATGCATCGCGACTGGCGGCAAGCATGCGAACAGCACGCAGCCTGCGATCGCCGCAGCGCGTCCGTTCGCAAGCATGCCGGTGAGGTAGCCGAGCATCGAACATGCGAGCACGCCGAGGAGCTGCGCATTGCGCGCGGGCCCAACCCACGCCGCAACTTGGTCGCTCGGCGTGCCGGGCGCGTCGATCGGCGGCGCAGACGACTCCAAGAACAGATTGGAGAACGTCTGTGGGCCCAGCGCTGCGAACTCGAGTCGTTCCCATTCGCCAGCCGCCACGGGCGCGTCGAGCGAGGAGCCAGCGACCAGCGCCGGCAGCGCAACCGCGAGCAGCACGACGGCGTGGCCCGCGGCGCTGCTGCCCCAGCGGGACGCGGTCACGACGCGATCGCGATGCAGTCGATCTCGACGAGGCCTTGCTTCGGCAGTTCCTTGACCGCGACGGTTGCGCGGGCTGGCTTGTGGTTGGGGAAGCGCTTGCCGTAGACCTCGTTGACTGCGGCGAAGTCCGCCATCGACACGAGGTAGATCGTCGTGCGGACGACCTTGTCGAAGCTGGAACCGCCAGCCTTCAGCACGGCTTCGAGGTTTTGGAGCACGCGCTCCGCTTGCTCGGCAGCCGTCGCGCCGACCATCTGCATCGTCGCAGGGTCGAGCGCGATCTGGCCGGAGCAATAGAGCATGCCGCCAGCCTTGACGGCCTGGCTGTAGGGACCGATGGCGGCGGGAGCAGAACCAGTGGCAACGATTTCAGGCTTCATGGATCAGATTGAGGTGCGAATCAGAGCTTCTGGCACAGCCGCGCGCGCAGGCGCTGCTCCACCATCGGCGGCAGGAAGTGCGCCACGGTGCCGCCATTCTTGACGATGTCCTTGATCAGCGACGAGGACACGTAGGAGTACTCCGCGCTCGGCATGACGAAGACCGATTCGATCTCGGGTCGCATCTGCCGATTGGTCAGCGCCATCTGGTACTCGAACTCGAAGTCCGACACCGTGCGGACACCGCGCAGGATCGCGCTGATGCCTTGTTCGCGGCAGAAGTCGACGACGAGGCCGCCGAACGTGGTCACCGAGAGACGCGGGTCCTTCGGCATCACTTCGCGCAGCATCTCGACGCGCTCCTCGGGCGTGAACGTCGCCGTCTTCTGACGGTTGATCGCGACGGCCACGGTCAAGTGGTCAAACAGCGGCAGCGCGCGCTGGATCAAGTCCAGGTGGCCGCGCGTGACTGGATCGAAGCTGCCGGGGTAGATCGCCTTGACCATGCGGATTCCTCGGAAAAGGGCGCGGGACTGTAACCGCGAGGCCGCTCCGCGCACGGAAGAGTCATGCACAACATCACGGACAAGGGCCTGCTGTGTGCCGCATTCGCGGCGGTCGCGACGGCTTGGCTGACCCACCACAGCCTCGGCGCGGCGGCGGCATTCGCGGCGATCGCCACGGCCCTCGCTGCGCGCGGGCCCGCATTCTGGCCGTGTCTTGCGGCCCTGCCGACGCTGCTGGCCTCGATGCCGCAACCAGAACTGCAGGCCCTCTCGCCCGCACCCGGGGCGGTTGCCATCGATGGCACGGTCATGGCAAGGAGAAGCGATCCGACGACCGATTCGACAACGCTCGAACTGCGCACGCGCGGCGGGTTGCAGCGGCTCTTCTGCACCGGCCAAGTCGACGCGATGCCAGGCGACCGCGTCCGCGCAGTCGCGCGCTGCAGCATGAGCGCGATCCTCGACGAGCCCAATCCCGTGCATGCGGCGGCGGGCGCATGCCGCATCGACGCGGCGACGCGCGGGCTGCCGTTCGCAGTCGCGAACTTGCGTCACCGCCTTGAACAAGAGGTTGCGGCGATCGCGGGCCCCGAACACGCGGGGTTCCTGTGCGTGCTGACGCTCGGCCGCGGCGCGCGCGTCGACGAAGACATCGAGGCGATGCACCGAGGAACGGGGCTCAGCCACTTGCTCGCGGTCAGCGGCGCGCACGCGGCGATGCTCGCATGGCTGCTCGGCCTGCAGCCGTTCGGAGGCGGACGGCGACGACCGGTCTCGCGCGTGCATCTGTGGCTCGCGATGGGCGCGCTGTTCGTCTACGGCGCGGTGACAGGCATGGAGCCGCCGATGTTCCGCGCGCTATGCGGCTACCTGCTCGTCGCGATCGGGCTTCGGCACGGACGGCACGCGAACGCGGCGCAGGCGCTGCTGTGGCCAGCGTTGGCGAGCGCAGTGCTCGCGCCGTCCGGCGTGCGGACCGAGAGCTTCTGCCTCAGCTACGCCGCCGTGTTTGGCCTGTCGCTCGCAGCGCCTGCGCGCGCCGGTTCGCGGCTCGAACGCTTCGTCGCGGCGCCGATGCGCGCGTCGTTCTGGGCCACCGCGACGACTGCGCCACTGACGCTCGCATTCTTCGGCCAGCTTGCGCCTTGGACGATCGTGCTGACGCCGCTGCTGTCGCCGATCATCGCAGCGCTGTTGTTGTTGTGCTTGTCGGGCGCAGCGTTGGGTGCGATCGGAGTCCCGTGCGCTGCGGCATTGCACGCTCCCGTGTCCGCGATGGCGGACCTCTACCTCACGAGTCTTGGCGTCGCAGATCAACTGCCTGGCACGCCAGTGCATGCGTTCGGGACGCCGTCACCAATGCTGCTGTTGGCGGCAGCGGCGGGCGCGGTGTGCATCCTCGCAAACGGGATGGAGCGTCGGCGGGTGCTGGCCAGCGTGTGCGTGCTCTGCGTTCCGCATTTCTTGCCGCAGCCTCACGAGCCGGTGCGCGCGGAGTTGTTTGCGATCGGGCACGGACAAGCGTGCCTGCTTGCGCTCGACGACGGCAGAACGGTGCTCGTCGATTGCGGGAGCCAACAGCGACCATCGCTGCCGTCGCGCAAAGTCGAGGACGCGCTGCGACGTCGACGCATCGACCTGCTCGTTCTGACGCATAGCGACCACGACCACACGGGCGGCGTGTCGCGATTGTTGCGCAGCATTCCCGTCCGGCAAGCAGCGCTGCCGGAGTCGATGCGCGGCTCGCCGACGCATACGGAGTTGATGCGCGAAGGGGTCGCCTTGCGATGGCTGGCGCCGGGCGATTCCTACGGCGACGCATCGACACTGCTCGTGCAAGCTCCAGCACTCGTAGGTGTGGGCGACAATGACGCGAGTCTCTGGGTTCGCGCAACGATCGATGGCGCGCGGCTGTTGCTTACCGGCGACGCGGAAGAAGCGGGGGTTGCGTATGCGCTGCAGCACGGGCTTGCCTGCAAGGCTGACGTGCTGGTGCTGCCCCACCACGGCAGGCCCAACGCGGCGACCCTACGGCTACTGCAAGCAGTCGAGCCGTCGTTCTGCCTTGTGTCGAACGAACGCGGGGACGGGAGTTCGGAGCAGGGCGCCATCGCGATGGCGTTCGGCATTCCGGTGTTCGCAACCGGCAGCGCTGGCGACCTGCGCGTGGAAGGCGGCGGCGCGCCGCGCATCCGTGCAGCAGCGCTCGTTGCCGATCCACCGCGAACGCAGTGAAGCCGATCAACCGTCAGCCAACGCAGCGAGGCAGAGCAGCGCCATCGCGGTGCCGTATGCACGACCGAGCTCATGGCTGTCGACGAAGCAACCGTCGAACTCCGGCAGGTCGAGCACGAGCTTCTTCTGCTGCGCGCGCCACACATCGCGTTGCGCCGCGTCTTCGACAAACCGAGTCGCTTCGGCGCGACCCAGCATGTCGAACCAGAAGAAGAAGCCGCCGTAACCATGCCGATCCGCATGGTCGTCGTACTTGCGCACGGCGGCGAGCAACGCGTGATGCTCGAACGCGGCGGCCAGCGAAGCCTGCAGCGCGGCCGCGTCGCTCTTGCCCCACTGCACCAGCGCCAACTCGCACAACGGCATGCGGCCAGCCGCGGCGGCGACCGTGGCGCGCGGCGCGCGTTTGCCCGGATCGCCATAGGTGTAGGCGCCTTGCTCGGTGCGGCATCGACGCAGCGCGCCCACTCCACGCGCGACGATTTCTTCGTCGATCGTCTCGCCTTGTTCCTTCGCGAACGCAAGCGCCTGCAACGCCGTCGCCACCGCGAATGGGTTGCCATACTCATGGAACCACATGCCGGTCTCCGGCTGCAGTCGGCTCAGGGCCGCGACAGCAGGTCCGAGGATCGCCTTCGGCTTGTCTGCCGAAGCTCCGCCGCGCAACTGCGCGTGGCGCGACAGGAAGCGAACGCGATACGCATGCGCCCACAAGATCTCATCGCGATCTTCGAGCGCGAGCTTGGCGTCGGACTCAGCGAGCGCGAGCAACTGCTGCAAGCGCGCCTCCACTGCGGCGCGAGACTCGTTGCTGAGTTCGATCTGGCCTGCGTCTGCGCGGCGCGCGGCATGCAGCAGGGCTTCGCCGCACAGATACGTCACCGCGATGTGGACGTTGGCAAGACTATCCGTGCCGCCGAAGTCATAGATGCTGTCGCGGACGATCCCATCCTGGTCGGCCATCGCGAGCACGAACGACACGCCGCGTTGCCAGAGTTCTGCTTCGGCATACGTGCCGCGCGGCGCGCGCGAGCCCTCGTCTCGGTCGCGCAACACGCGCGCGGGGATCGCCAAGAAATCCTCGATGCCGCGCACGAATGGCCCGTGGCCCTCCGCCTCCATTGCGCACTTCCACGCAAAGGGTTGCTCGGGCAGGCGCTCTGTGCACTCGCGCCAAGCGGCCAACGCATCCGCCTCTCGCTGCGTTCGTCTGTGGACCGCGCCGAGCAGAAACCGCGCTTCGGCCTCGAGCGCCGGCGCTGGCGACTTGGCCAAGAAAGCGACGACGAGCCGTTCGCACGCGGCGGCGTCGCCGCTGCGATAGGAATCCCAAAGGTCCTTCGCGCCAGGCGTCACCGGGAAAGCATCTGCGCCATCGCCGACCAGTTGCCGCAACGGAGCCTCGAACCACTGCGGGTGCTGCGTCGTGATCGAGTGCATGCGCGCGAGCTCCTTGCCGTCGGCATCGAGCGCGATCCAACCGGGCTCCACGAACGAGCCACGCACGAGGCCATGGCGCTTCTGCAAGTCACCGCTGGCAGCCATGCGCAACGGCACGAAGCGCGAGTTGAGCAACTCGATCGTCGACGGCCATGAGAACGGCCCGGCGCGCATTGCGCGGTCGATCTCGGGTTGCCGGTCCATCGGCGAGTTGGCGACGGTCGGCACATACCAAAACACGGGCCGCTTCGTCTCCTTGGCGCGCGCGATCGCGGCGTCGTAGGACTCGAGCCATTCGATCGCCGATCCACAGCGGTCGGCAAGCGGCGAAGGCGCGGTGCGGATCTTCTTGGTCGAGTTCTGCGCCGGAACGACTGCGGCAAGCAGGCACAACGCAGCAAAGGAGGAGCGGAGCATGGCGGGAGGATACCGCTCGACCTGCGCGAGCCATGGCATGAGAATCCCGCGCCACAAAGCGCGCCGCATCGGCGCGGCATCAGGCCCACCCAATGATCGCACGTTCCCTGTTCTTGTTCGTGTTCGCCGTGACGCTGCTGCCCGACGAAGGCCAGTGGCTGCCCACGCAAGTTCGCGACTTCGATTGGCCAAGCTTGGAAAAGCGCGGCATGAAGCTCACGAAGGATGAGTTCTGGCATCCAGAACGCGGCGGCGTGCTGTCCGCGACGGTGCAGATCAACGGCTGCACCGCGTCGTTCGTGTCGGCGGACGGCCTGATGGTCACCAACCACCACTGCGGGTTTGGCGCCGTGACGGACCTCAGCACACCGGAGCACAACTATCTGCGCGATGGCTTCGCCGCGGAGTCGCGCGAGAAGGAGCTGCCCGCACAAGGCATGGTCGCGTTCGTGCTGAAGCGCATCGAGGATGTCACCGCGA
>CAIYFF010000429.1 GCA_903925435.1 uncultured Planctomycetota bacterium
CGAGCGGTTGCGGCGACGCATCGGGCCGCTCTGCCTCGGATCGTTGGCCAGATCGTAGAAGCCGCCGCCGGGCGCCTTCTGCCGCGCGATGGCGCGCTCCGCGATCGCTTCGGCGGGCAACAGCAAGTCGGAGTCGCCGGTCAGCTGGCTCGCGTCGACGAACGCGCGGATCAGGTACGCCTGGTCCGCGAGCATGCCGGGCAAGTGGTAGCTGCCGTCCCAGTAGTGGTAGACGTCGCGGCCGTCGAACAGTTCGTCGCGCAAGAACGCGAGCGCTTCGAGCGCGCGGTCGCGCAGTTCGGGGCGCTTCAGCACGACGGAAGCCTTGAGCAGCGACGACACCGTCATCGCGTTGGCGTGGCAGTGGATCGTGCGGTCCACGGCGGGCCTTGCGCGTCGCGACCTGCCATTTGCGTCGAGGCCGTAGTAGTCGGCATCGGCGTCTTGGCTGCCGAAGAACGCGCGCGTCTTGTCGTCGCGCAAGAACCCGAGCATCCATCGCACGATGCCGTCTGCAGCGTGGCGATAGCGTTCGTCGCCGAAGACTTGGAACGCTTCGAGGAATGCGCGCAGCAAGCGCGCGTTGACCTCGAGCAGTTTCTCGTGGTTGGGGCCAGTCCAGTCGGCGTTCTTGGCGAAGCGGAAGAAGCCGCCGTCGATCGTGTCGTGCAGCGGGCTAGCAAGCATGCGATCGAGCGTCAGCGTCACGATCTCGCGCATGCGCTCATCGCCGCGCTTCTGCCACAGCACGAGCGCGAAGTCGATTGCTTCTGGGTGCGGGAACTTGGATGTCGTGCCCCAGCCGCCGTTGCGGTGATCGAATCGGTCGCAGATCGCATCGGCGACGTCGTCGACCATCTGCGTCCGCAGTTTGCCGCCATGCTGTGAGGGCTCGCGTCGGTGCGCCCACAGGTCTTGCAGGCCGCGCTGCAACTCGTCGCGCTGCGTCCGCCACATCGCGCGAACGCGATCGAGTCGGTGCAGCAGTTCCGCGGGCTCCAAGAAATTGTCGTTTGCGATCAGCTCGCCCGTCGGCGTCAGCAGCGCGATCGTCGGCCATGCGCCGGTGCCGTAGCGCTCGTTGACGTCAGGGCGCCGTTCGGCGTCTGCGTGCACGGCGATGAATCCGGCTTGGATCGCGGTCGTGATCCGTGGGTCGGCAAACGTGTTCTGCTGCAGGTCGCGGCAGTGGTGGCACCACGGCACCGTGAGCAGGAGCACGATCGGGCGGTCTTGATCCTGCGCCGCCAGCAGCGTCGCGGGATCGAACTCCTGCCACGAGATCGGATGGGTCATGTTCGGCGCCGTGCGAAGAGGAGCCGCGGGGGATAGGCAAGCCAGCCGCGCTGGTTGCCTTCCCTGGCTCTTCGACCGGTCGCGCGAGAACGCTGAACCGGGCGGGACTAATTCGTCCCTTCGGCGGGCGGAGACAACCGCAAGCGGCGGCGCGTCGGGCGCACGATCGGCTCGGCATCTGCCGGGGGCACAGCCGTCGGAGCCTCGAGCCGCGGCACGTCCGCGAACAGGTTCTCGATGCCGTAGTACGTGCGCGCCTCGGGCAAGAAGATGTGGACCACGACGTCGTCGAAGTCGAGCAGCACCCAGTTGCTCTCTTCCGTCTCGGGACCACCCTGGTTGCGCTTGCGGCGGCCGCGCACGCGCTTGGACTCGAGGTCGAGTTCCTTCGCGATTGCTTGGGCTTGGCGCGTGCTGCGGACCGTCGCGACGATGAAGTAGTCGACGATCGCCATCGGGGCGCTGACGTCGAGGATCGCGATGTCCTCCGCTTGCTTCTCCGCCAGCGAGGCTGCGACGGTGCGCGCGAAAGCGGTCGTCTCAGCTGCAGGTGCGCGCAGGATGCGCTCGGGTGGAGTTTGCGGAGCGGGCTGGGGCGCGGATGCGGGGCTCTGAGTCAAAGTCGGCTTCGGGTTCGGGAACGTCTGGGGTCTCGCGATGCGCCGCCAACGGCGACGATGCGCGGTGCAATCTAGCCGCTGAGGTTGCGCGCGTAAGCCCCGGTCTTGAGGTTGGCGGTGGGTCGTGCGACCGGGCCGCACTTCCTGGCTCGCGCCAGGCGAGGATTTCTCGCCACATTGCCTGCGGGGCATGCGGCGGGCCGCGCAAGTTGGCGGCGTAGCAGCTCGGCCGGGGCGGCGGGATCGCCAGCGTTTTCGCCCGGCCGAGCGCGGCAGCCTTGCGGCTGCACAGGGGCGCTTGGTGCGCCCCTCAGGTCACTTGAACAGCGGCAGCGCGAGCACGGCGGCGATCGTCATCAACTTCATGAGGATGTTGATCGACGGGCCGGCCGTGTCCTTGAACGGGTCGCCGACCGTGTCGCCGGTGACCGCGGCCTTGTGCGTGTCGCTGCCCTTGCCGCCGAGGTGGCCGGCTTCGATGTACTTCTTGGCGTTGTCCCACGCGCCGCCCGCGTTGGCCATGAACAGCGCCATCATGACGCCGGCAGAGGTCGAGCCCGCGAGCAGGCCGCCGACCGCCGACTTGCCGAACAGCATGCCGACCGCGACGGGCGCGATGACTGCCATGAGGCCCGGGACGACCATCTCGCGCAGCGCGCCCTGGGTCGAGATCTCGACGCAGCGCGCGTAGTCAGCCGGCTGCGTGCCCGTGCCGTCCTTGAGGCCCGGGATCTCGCGGAACTGGCGGCGCACTTCCTCGACCATCGCGTTCGCGGCCTTGCCGACGGCCTTCATCGCCATCGACGAGAACACGAACGGCAGCATCGAGCCGATCAGGAGGCCCATGACGACCTCGGCGTTGTCGAGGCTGAGGTTGACGTCCTTGCCAGCTGCGGCCTTGTAGGCGGCGAACAGCGCGAGCGCAGTGAGCGCGGCCGAGCCGATCGCGAAGCCCTTGCCGATCGCGGCGGTCGTGTTGCCCGTCGCGTCGAGCGAGTCGGTGCGCTTGCGGACCTCAGGCGGCTGGTGCGACATCTCGGCGAGACCGCCGGCGTTGTCTGCAACCGGGCCGTAGGCGTCGACACCGAGCGAGATGCCCAGCGTGCTGAGCATGCCGACTGCGGCCATGCAGATGCCGTAGATGCCGGAGATCGAGTTGCACGCGTAGACGCCGACGGCGATGAGGATCGTCGGGATCCACGTCGAGGCCATGCCCGTCGCGAGGCCGTAGATGATGTTGGTCGCAGCGCCCGTCTGGGACTGCTGCGCGATCGTCTGCGCCGGAGCCATCTTCTCCGACGTGTAGTACTCGGTGACCTTGCCGATGATGACGCCGACCACGAGGCCGATCACGACCGACATGTAGACGTTCCAGTGGTTGACCACGTCCGTGCCGCCCTGAACCATCAGCGGCTGCGGCTGCATGATCATCGTGATGATCGCTGCGCCGATGACGAGCGCGACCGAGGCCGCGACGAGGCCGCCGAACAGCGCTGCCGAGAGCTTGCTCTCGTCCGTCGCCTTCACGCGGAACGTGCCGAGGAAGCTCGCGACGATGCCGACCGCGGAGATCACGACCGGATACATCAGCAGGTTCGTCATCGCCGATGCGCCACCGTCCTTCGGCACGAGACCGAAGCCGATGATCGCCGTCGAGATGATCGCGCCGACGTAGCTCTCGAAGAGGTCTGCGCCCATGCCCGCGACGTCGCCGACGTTGTCGCCGACGTTGTCCGCGATGACCGCCGGGTTGCGGGGATCGTCCTCGGGGATGCCTGCTTCGACCTTGCCGACGAGGTCGCCGCCGACGTCTGCGGCCTTCGTGTAGATGCCGCCGCCGACGCGCGCGAACAGTGCGATCGAGCTCGCGCCGAAGCTAAAGCCCAGCACGTAGTTGACCCAGTTCGGGTCGGTCGCGTTCGTGGCACCCGTGCTGTAGGTCAGCATCAGGATCGTGATGCCGACGAGGCCGATGCCGACAACCGTCATGCCCATGACCGTGCCGGACTTGAACGCCACGTCGAGCGCGCCGCCGAGGCTCGTCTTCGCGGCCTGCGTCGTGCGCACTGCTGCGCGCGTCGCGCAGTGCATGCCGAAGTA
>CAIYFF010000430.1 GCA_903925435.1 uncultured Planctomycetota bacterium
GCACGTCATCGTCATGATGAGCGCTGGCGCCATCGACAGGATCGTCATCAGCAGCACGATCTCGATCGCGGTGCCGAGGTTCTTGCGTTCGTCGCCGCCATTGAGCGTCAACGTCACGCCGGGGCCTTGCGGCGAAGCGGCGGGTTGTTGCGACGTCGGCAGTTGTGGGCCAAACGGCAGGACGGATGGCGACTGCGCGCGGGCTCCGCCGAGCAGTTGCAGCGCCATCAACAGGAAGAGGACGAAGGAGCGCATCAGCGGCCAGCCTTGCTGAGCAGCGTGCGGAAGTCGGCGATCAGGTCGCGGCCCGACGGCTGCGCCTTCTCGTTCGCAACGGCGGGCGGCGTCGGCAGCTTCTGTTGCGGCTTTGGCGGACGCGGGATCACGAGGTTCTTCGGCGTAGCGCCTTCGTCCTCGTCTTCTTCGATCGCCACGGCTGCCTGCGAACGCGCCGCGATTGTTGCTTCATCCGCAGCCGCATCGGCCGCTGCGCCGCCTGCGTGCAGCAGCTGCAAGCCCTTCTCGCTCGCGCCGACGAGCAGCAGTCGCCCGTCGAACTCGACCGCGTGCAGCGTCTTGTTGGGCGCAAGGCGCAGCGTCTGGCGCAGCGTCACCGCGCCGGTGGAGCCCGTGGCAGGCGCCGTGCGCATGCGACGCAGCACCATCAGCAGGGCGCCACCGAGCAGCAGCACGCCGATCAGCGTCGACGTGACTTGCCACAGGTCCGGCGTGCGCGGCACGGGCAGCGCGTTGGTCTTGCCCTTCGGGGATTGCGTCGCCGCAGGCAGTGCTTCGGGAAGCGGTTGTGCTTCCGCGACTTCAGCCTGAGGAACGTCCGTCGCGCGCGCGGTGTTTGTGCGCATCGACAGCGGACCGAGCACGATCAGCAGCGCAACTGCGGGGGGAAGGAGCAGCCACTTGCGGTTGTTGGGCATTGCCATGACTCCCGCGGTAGAGCAAGAGCAGTGCCAAACGTGAAACCACAAGATGTGGTGGTGGACCTCCTAGCTGTGCACGACGAACCGATGCATCGCCCAACGGTCTGCTGTGGTAGTCCACAACAGGGACTCTGACCCTAGTCGCCGCAGCGCATCGCCGTTGGTATCGGACGTTGCGCGACGCCGCGACGTTTCGCAGCGCGTGCTGCGCGAGTAGGGTGCGGCGATGGCACGCGCGCCGATCGACGACTTGCTGCATCGCATCAACAACTTGCTCGGCACGATCCAGCTGCAAGTCGCCGCGGCCAACGCGCTCGACGACAAGCAGGCGTGCCTCGACGCGCTGCGGCTGATCGCCGAGTCCGCGGAGCGCACGCGCGAAGAAGTGCAGCGCTTCCGCAACGGCGGCGGCCCTTCGCTCACGACCCCAGCAGCGCGTTGAGCTTCGCGGAGAGCTGCGGCTCTTCGATCGGCAGCCCCAAGATCACGTCCGCTTGGCTCAGGAAGGCCTGCGTCACGCGCGCGCGCGACGGGCGATGCAGCAGCAAGACGACGCGGATCGTCGCGTCGTATTCCTTGATGCGCTTACACCAATCGAACCTGCGCTCATCGCCCGCAGGAACGTCCATCAGCACCACTTCGCCCTTGTGCGCCGCAGGATTGGGCACCTCGGCGCGCGAATGGCGGCGAAGGTCTAGCCCAGTGCGGCGGCACGCGCGACGCAGCACGCGCATCAATTCGGGCGCGGCCATGTAGGCGTGCAGCACACCGCGAACGGGCGCTGCAGGAATGTCCTCGAGGTCCTCGTCGGCGAGCTTGGGCGCGCCGTCGAGTCCGCTAGCTGCCTTGTCGCCCGCGCCGCCGGCTTGGCCAGCAGC
>CAIYFF010000431.1 GCA_903925435.1 uncultured Planctomycetota bacterium
CGGGCGCCATGCGGCAGAAGCGGCCGCCTGCGGCCAATCCGGCAGCCGGCTCCGACGGCAGCAACATGCGCGGACGTCGCCGCGACCACACTTCGTCGTCGACGACGAGCACGCTGGCACTCCAGCGCTCGCCATGTTCGCGCAACGCGTCGCTTGTGACTCCGAGGTCCGACACCGCGGCTTCTGCCAACGCGCACAGCGCCATCGCCAGATCGCCGCCGTGCAATGCGCCTAGCCGCGACTCCAGCGAACGCACATACGCGAGCGCCGCGTCGTCGTAGCGCGGCCCCGCGGCAACCAACGAGCGCAGGGCCAGCGCAGCCGCGCGAGCCGACTCGGCATCCGCACTCCCTGCCTTTGCCGCGATCTCCTCGGCGAGCCGTTCGACGCGATGCTGCAGTCCGCGAGCCAACTCGGCGTCCCGCAGCGCAGCCATGCGATCTCCTGCAGTTGCGCGCAGCTCGCGATCGAGCCGCAAGAAGCCAACTGCGTTCCGCGGCGACAACCAACCCGCGAGTCGGTCTTCTGCGCCATCGCGCTCGAACCGCAGCATGGCAGACGCAAGCGGAGTGTCCTTTGCCATGCGTTGCGTCGCCTCGATCGCCTTCGCGATCGTCGCATCGATCGGATGCGAGACGTAGGGAACCGGTGCCTGCATCGGTTCGAGTGCAGTCGCGACGTGGCGCTTGTGGTCGAGTTGCTTGCCGCGAAGGGACAGCGGGTCGAGCCACGACAAGGCGACAAACAGCAGCGCAGCAGCCGCAGCGCACGCGATCCACGCAGACATCGGCAAGGCTGGACGGCCGCCGCGACGAGCCCTGGCCATGAGAACGAGTCCTTCCATCCTCGCCTCAAAGCCCGCGCTCGGCTCGCAGCAGAGACCCTGCATCCCTTCCAAGAAGTTGCGCGTCTCGGCGAACGCGATCGCTTCGAGAGGATCGCTGGCGATGCGCTCCCTCAATGCGTCGAGGTCACGTTGCCGGCCCTGTGAGAGCGCGAGATCGAGCAACGTCGGCGTGAAGGCATCGTCGCTGCCATCAGCAAACAACGTGGGATCGGTCATCGCTCGCCTCCCGCCTTGCGCGCTGAGCCCGGCGCATCGTCCTCGACCACGCCATCTGCCGCTCCGAGCAGTTGCTTCAATGCCGCGACGGCGTTGTGCATCCGCGACTTCACTGTGCCAACCGGGATGCCGAGCAGCTGCCCTATCTCGGCGTAGGGCCGCTCTTGATAGACCGCCAACTCGAACACGATGCGATGCGGCGCGGTCAGGGACTCCATCGCCCGACGCAACCGCGCGCGCTCCTCATCTTCCGCAGCATGTTGCGCGGGATCGGGCTCGTGCCCCGCGACCTCGATTGCGGGCGCATCGACCGTCGTCTGGTCGAGCGAGAACAGTCGGCGATGCGGACGTTGCGCTCGGTAGTGGTCGATCCAGAGGTTGGTCGCGACTCGGTAGACGAACGTGGAGAGCTTGCCTTCGGGCCGGTAGCGCCTGCAGCCCTGCATCAGCTTCAGGAACAGGTCCTGGCACAGGTCCTCGGCGCGGTCCCGATCCCAACAGAGGCGGAAGAAGAACTGCACCATCCGGCCCTGGTAGTGCGCCACCAGAGCCCGGAACGCCTCTGCATCGCCGTCGCGGTAGGCGAGCAGCAAGTCAGGGTCGAGGTCTGGATCGGCTACGCGTTTGCGCATGGAGGGCACTCCGGGGACACGTTGCGGCAACGGCCCCCATCGGCTCGGGGTTCACTCAGGCTTCGGATTCTCGCCGAGTGCACGGATCCAGGGGAATCCCTCCGCCGCGGCGCAGCGGAATGCGACGTTGCGCCCGCCATCCGCTGCCATCGAAAGCTCGACCCAAAGCGCGCCTTGCGGCACGAGGGCCGTGATGCGGTCGGCCCATTCGACGCACGCGACCGCAGAGGGCTGAAACAGATACTCCAGGCCGCCGTCGGCCAGGAATCCCGCCAACTTCGCGGGCAAGTAGGCATCTGCATGGAGCAGCGGCTTCGGCCCCGCGTGCTCCACGACGAGCAGGTAGGTAGGACTCGCGACGGCATCGGGATCCTCGACGCCGAGACCTCGTGCGAGCCCGCGCACCAACGAGGTCTTGCCGGCGCCGACCTCGCCGACGAGCCCGACGACATCGCCGGGCTGCAACTGCCTGCCCATGCGCTCGCCAAGCGCATCGGTTGCGGCGGGATCGGGCGGCAAGCAGAGCCGCACCTGCACTGGCGGCAGTTCAAACGGCTGCGACATCATGTTCATGCCCAGAGGGCGCGACCTTTTGGCGACGACCGTCCTGAATCAACCACAGTCCGGGCTCGTTCACGACCCGACCGATCGGCTTGCGCGCACGCGCCGTGAGTGGACCGCCCATCGGCAACGTGCGTCCCTTCTTGACCGTGAACAGCAACTCGTGGTCTTCGCCATCCGAGAGCGCACGCATGAGCGCATCCTTGCCATCGGTCTTTGCAAGCCTGTGCGCCGCCAACGCAATCGGCACCGCGCGCGCATCGATCTCAGCGCCGAGGCCGCCTGACGCCTGCAGCATCGTCCACAGATCGAGCAGCAAGCCGTCGCTGATGTCCATGCACGCCGTGCACGGCGTCGCAGAACGCGCGAGCCATGCGCCTTCCTTGAGCCTCGGAACAAAGCGCAGGTGCTTGCCCGCGATGCTGCCGCCAAGCGCCCCCGTGACGTGGATCGAGTCGCCAACGCGGGCGCCGCTGCGCAGCAACACGCGGCCTTCGCAGTGCCCGATTGCGGTGACCGTCACGACGAGCGGCCCCGAAGTCGACGACACGTCGCCGCCAACCACGAATGCGCCGCCAGCCTTCGCCGCCGCACGCAGTCCGCGGAGCAGGCGATCGAGATCGCGTGCATGGAGATCGCGCGGCAGCACGAGGGAGACGAGCAAGTAGTCCGCGACCGCGCCCATCGCCGCGATGTCGGACAGGTTGCGGTTGACAACCTTGCGCCCGACGAGCGCCAAGTCCTCGCCGCGAACGAAGTGCTCGCCTTCCACCACGGGATCGACGCACAGCACGGAGTCGCGCCCGCGGTTCTTGCACACCGCGGCGTCGTCGCCGATCGCAATGCGCGCGTCCTTCGGCGCAGGAAACCAATCCTGCAGCCGCCGCGTCAATGCGCGTTCACCGCCCACTCGGCAACTCCGAAGCGTCGGGATCCGGAGCGAATACGAACAGCACCACGCCGCGCACCGAGGAGCGCGGCAGTGGCCCGAATGCGCGCGAGTCAGGCAGTCGAGACTCCGACGACTCGTGGCGCAGCACCAGATGGTCCTCTGCCGTCACTTCCAGCACGCGCGACAGCACCACGCCGCCATCCGGCACATCACAGAACACATCGTGACCGACCTTCGCGATCGAACCGCGCTTGTCGACCAAGCAAGAAGAACCAGCGGGGATGCGTGGCGTCGTGTCCATGCCCACGGGCACACGGACCATCCCATAGGTGTTCCAGACCCAGAGCACGGACGCGAACCCGAACAGCAGCGTGAGCCGTCGCACGACGCGCGCCGCAGCCATCGGCGTCCACCGTCGCTTCGGCGGCCGCGCCGGCGCATTCGCGGGATCGAGATTCGCGCTGGTCATGTTGGAAGAGGATCCCATGGAACCGCGCACGGCTCAACCGCGCACAGTGCGCACCGCGCGATCGCCCAACGCAGAACGCCACGAATGCACGAGCGATGAAGCCGCGTGCTCTGGGTCCTCTGCGCCAGCGATCGCCGAAATCGCGGCGATGCCGATCGGGCGCTGCGAAAGGGGCAACGCCTCCACCTCAGGAGCTCGCAGAGCGCTACAGCCGCCAAGCCACAAGCACGGGAGCGGCGATGTCCGAGTCCACTCGCCAGCGAGAACGCTGCCGAGCCCAGGAAGCCCGGGTTTCGATGTGGTTGCCCACACCGGCGACAACAGCGCGAAGTCCGCGCCAGCAGTCGCTGCGTTCTCGAGCTCCAACTGCGAATGGCAGGACGCGCCGAGCAGCGCATCGGGTCCGCATGCTCGCCGCGCGAGCGCAACTGGCAACGACCGATGGCCTACTTGGGCGCCATCGCAAAGTCCCGCGGCGACGAGGTCGCAGCGATCGTTGACGAGCAGCACTCCACCCACGGCGCGGATCGGGCTCATGAGGCGTTCGCACACGCGAGCAAGCTGCGCGGCACTCATCAGTGGCTCGCGCAGTTGCACCGCCCGCACGCCGCCGCGCAAGGCAGCCTCCACGAGGGAGCAGATGCGGCGCTCGTCGCCGGTTCCATCCGTCACGAACAGCACCGCCAGCGCA
>CAIYFF010000432.1 GCA_903925435.1 uncultured Planctomycetota bacterium
CAGTAGGCGAGGAATCCGATTGCGACTCCAACCTGCAGCGAACGCGCGTTGCCGAGTTTGGGCACGATGCGTCGCGTGAGTCCGCCTTGGACAATGACTGCGCCCATGCCGACCGCGAAGAGCGAGTAGCCGACTTCCTCAGGGCCCCAGCCGTAGCGGCGCTGGCAGTAGAAGAACCACGTCGCATGCAGCGCGAACTGCGCGACGTTGAGCAGGAAGAGCGCCGCCGAGAGTCGAGCGGCGAGCGGGTAGCGGAACAGCACGCCGATCGTCTTCGTGGGGTGCACGGACAGCGGCGTCTTGTTCCTGCGCTCGGGCGGGAGCGACTCAGGCAGCACGAACAGGCCGAATGCCGCATTGCACAGCGCCATCGCGCCCGCCGCCCAGAACGGCAACCGCACGTCGATCTCGCCGAGGATTCCGCCGAGCAATGGGCCGAGCACGAAGCCGAGCCCGAACGCCGCGCCGACGAGGCCATACGCCCCGGCTCGTTTCTCCTTCGGCGTGATGTCCGCGATGTAGGCGTTGGCCGTCGCCATGCTCGCGCCCGACACGCCGTTGATCGCGCGCGTGACGAAGAGCCATCCGACCGTTGGCGCGATGGCCATTGCGAAGAAGTCGAGGCCTGAGCCAAGCATCGACAAAAGCAGCACTGGCCGTCGCCCGTAGCGGTCGCCGAGCGCGCCGAGGATCGGCGCGAAGACGAACAGCATCGCGGCGTAGGTGGCGCCGAGCGCTCCGACCAGCGGGGCAGCATCGGCGTCCGTGCCGCCCTGCAGTTGCTGCACGAGCTTGGCGCCGACCGGAATGATCAAGCCGATGCCGAGCACGTCGAGCAGCAGCGTGACGAAGATGAAACCCAGGGCCGGTGCGCGCGCGTTCACGCGACGCACGGTAGCGCACTGGCGTGCCGCGTCGAGCGTGCGTCCGCAGGTTGGTTCCCGGGGAGCCCCTGCTTTGGTATCACGCTCCCTAGTGAACCAACCCCGCATCGGCATCCTCACGATCAGCGACCGCGCGAGCCAAGGCGTCTACGCCGATGAGTCAGGGCCCGCGATCGAATCCGCGCTGCGCGACTACCTCGCGACGGAGTGTGCCTTCGACAAGCGCATGGTTGCCGACGAGGTCGGCCTCATCGCATCCTCGATCCGTTCGCTCGCTGATTCGGGTTGCTGCCTGATCTGCACCACGGGCGGCACGGGGCCGGCGCCGCGCGATGTGACACCCGAGGCCATCGCGCAGGTGTGCACGAAGGAGCTGCCAGGCTTCGGCGAGCAGATGCGCGCCGCGTCGCTGCGCGCCGGCGTGCCGACTGCGATCCTGTCGCGGCAGACCGCGGCAATCTGCGGTTCGTCCCTCGTCGTCACGTTGCCAGGGAAACCGACGTCGATCCGCGTGTGCCTCGACGCGGTGTTCCCGGCGATTCCCTACTGCATCGACCTGATCGGCGGCCCGAGGCTCGAAGGCAACCCCGCGGTCGTGCAGGTGTTCCGGCCCAAGTCCAAGTGATGGAGCGGCAAGCGGCGCGCCGCTAGAACGGTCGCGCGATGACGACCACGATGACCAAGGAACAGTTTCAAGCGCTGCTGCAGCCCTATGCCGAAGCGCTGCGCGCGATCGATGTCGAGGCCAAGGATGCGGCGGCGCAGTGTGAGCGCGTGCTTCCGTTCACGGGCGCGCAGGTGAAGGCGCTGCGTGAAGTCGCGATGGCCGCGATCGCCTCGGATTGGTTGCTGCCGAAGGAGAACGCGGGCATCCGCTTCGGTCGCGTCGCGAAGGACCTCTGCGGCTTCTCGGTCGACGCGGTCCTGATGGACAAGCCGGGTCCGAAGCATCGCCATCCGAACGGCGAGATCGACCTGTGCTTTGCGCGCAGCGGCGCGCCGAAGTTCGACGGCAAGCCTGAGGGCTGGGTCGTCTACGGCAAGGGCTCGGTGCACGTGCCGACGGTTCGCGAAGGCGAGATGCTGATCCTCTACTTCTTGCCGGCAGGCGCGATCGAGTTCCTCACGGATTGATGTCGCAGCGCGCCGCCATCGCGCTCACTTCGCCTTCTTCAGCATGTCGGTGAGCTGCTGCAGGTAGGGGTGCACTGCGGCGGCTTCGGCGTTCTGCATCACGGCTTCGGCGCGCGCATACACTGCGTCCGCGACAGCCACGCCGTCCGCGCCTTGCGCCTCGAGCATCACGCGGATGGCTCCCTGCGGGTGTTCCCAGTCGGGCAGTTTCTTGCGCAGCGCGAGCATGCGCCCATCGATTGCCATGCGCTTTTGCGCCGCGGTCGCGCGGTCCGTCACGGAATCGATCAGCTTGCCGAGGTCGCGCACGAGGTCGATCGGCTCGGTGACCGCAGGCGCTCCTGGGACGAGCAGCTTCTGTTGCTCTGGCGGCAGGTCCGTCGGCGGGTTGTTCACGGGGACGAACGGCTTCTCGGCAGTGGCCGGTTCATGCAACGGATCCGAGGTCGCCTCACTGCACGCGACAAACGGCAGGACCAGCAAAGCGAAGAGTGTCAGGGTCGGTAGCGAGGTGCGCATCACGAAGGAATATGGCACGCGCCAGCTCGTGCTGCGGTGGTGTGTTCGTGGCGCCCGATGGCATGGGGCCGTTGCGGTCCCAAGGCGAGACATCGTCGGATCGCACAGCTCTGCGGCGCAAGAAACCCTCGGCGCCAGATGGCTAGGCCAGATTGCTAGGCCAGATGGCTAACGCAGCTGTCCGCGGAGCGCGTCGTCCACGGATCCGCGCTGGCGGATGATTCGCGCCTTGCCGCCCTCGATGAGCACTTCCGCCGCCGACGCGTGGCTCAGGAATCCAGTGGGGCTGTAGGTCAGTCCATATGCACCCGCGTTGAGCAACGCGAGCACATCGCCTTCTCGGATCCGCGGCATCCAGATCGCTTCCGCAAACTGGTCGTGCGGCGTGCACAGCGGGCCTCCGATCGAGGCCAGTTCTGCAGGTGCCTGGTCCAGCGCGCCCGCGTGGACCAGAAGGGGCGGTCTTCGCAGCACGGATCCGCCGCCTGTTCCGATCGCGCAATGGTGCATGCCGCCATCGAGCGCCAGGGACGAGGTCTCGCCGCTTTGCTTCGCGCGAGTCACGGTCGCGAGGTAGACCCCGCATGGCGCGGTCAGGAAGCGACCGAGTTCCACCATGTGCGTTCGCTGCGCACGCTGCGGAGCGACGAGAAGTTCGCGGAGCCCGGCCGCCGCTTGCGAGAGGTCGAAGAACGGATCGCCGAGGTAGGTCGCGACGCCAAAGCCGCCGCCGAGGTCGATCTCCGACAAGGGTGCTGCGAGCTCCTGTTCCCACTGGTCGGCGAGCGAGCAGAGGTCTTCTGCGTGCGACAGGAAGTCCGTCGCCGCAAAGCACTGCGTTCCGGAATACGCATGCAAGCCCGTGAGCTGGAGGCGCGGTTCTGCCGCGAGTTCGCGCAGCAACTCCAACGCGCGCGTCTCGTCGACGCCAAACCGGCTGCCAGTGCCCGCCATGCGAAGCCTGCCGCCGTGGCTTCGTCGCGTGAGGTTGACGCGGAGCGCCACGCGGATCGGATCGCTCGCCTGCTGCGCCAACGCCGCGAGGTCGCGCGCTTCCGACTCGGATTCGACATGGAAGACGCCGAGGCCTTGGCGCAACGCCGCCTCCAGTTCGATGCGCGACTTGCCTGGGCCTGCGAAGCGAAGGTCTTGTGCTGCATGACCTGCCGCGCGCGCAACTGCGAGCTCGCCCAAAGACGCGATCTCCGCGCCGCAACCCTCTTCGCGCAAGATGCTCGTCAGCGCCACGCTCGGGTTGGCTTTGATCGAATAGAGGATGCGGATCGACGGGCCGAACGCGGCGCGGACTTCGCGTGCGCGCGCGCGCAACGCATCGCCGTCGAACGCATACAGCGGGCTCCCGAATGCCTGAATCAGTTCGCTCGTCGGGATGCCGCCGATCGCAAGCTCGCTGCGCGCGTCACTGCCGAGCGCGGAGAGCGCGCGGCGCAC
>CAIYFF010000433.1 GCA_903925435.1 uncultured Planctomycetota bacterium
AGGTGTTGCATCGCAAGGCGCGTTCTCGATCGCGCCGGTCGGCGAGCGCGGATTCGTCGTCGTCGGCGGCGACTACCGCGAGGAGTCGCGCGGCGAAGGCTCGGCGTGCTGGTCGGACGACGATGGCGCCACGTGGCACAACAGCACAGGCTCCTTGGCTTACCGCAGCGCGATTGCGGCAGCGCCGGATGGAACGGTCTGCGTGGCGGTGGGGCCTGGCGGCACGTCCGTTTCGCTCGACTTCGGCCGCTCGTTTGCGATCGCGAGTCCCATCGGGTTCCACGCGATTGCCATCTGCGGAACGCGTCTCGTTGCGGTTGGCTCTGAGGGGCGCATCGGCATCGGGGAAAAGCCATGATGCGCATCGGACTGCATGTCGGTGCACTCAGATGGAGTTGCGTCGATCCTCGTATGTCGTTGTCCAGCACTCTCCCCATGCACAACATGATTCGCGCTCTCTGCTTTCTGTGCTGCGCTTCGCTCTGCCTCGCGCAGGACGGATCGTTGTCGCTCCATGCGCTGTTCTCGGACCACATGGTTCTGCCGCGTGGCGAGACGGTGCGCGTGAAGGGAACTGCGCGCGCTGGCGATGAGGCGACTCTGACCGCGGCTTGGCTCAAGGCTCCGGTGCGCGCGATTGCGGGCCCTGACGGCGCGTTCGAGTTGCCGCTGCCGTCGCCAGAGGGGCAAGGTCCGTTCCGCTTCGATGTGGCGAGTGGCGGCAAGACGATCGCTGTGGAGGACGTGCTTGTCGGCGACGTGTGGCTCGCATCGGGGCAGTCCAACATGGAGATGAGCGTTGGCCCGAGCCCAACCGGACCGCGTGGCGTCGATGATTGGCAGCGCGAGTGCGCAGATGCTGCGATCCCGCAGCTGCGGTTGTTCACCGTGCGTCGACGCGCCAGTGTCCGCGAGGAATCGGATGTGGTGGGCGAATGGTCGGTGTCGTCCAAGGACAGCGCCGCTGCGTTCAGCGCCACCGCGTTCTTCTTCGCGCGCGATCTCGCGCGTCGCGGCCATGGCCCGATCGGCATCGTCGCGAGCAGTTGGGGCGGCACCGTGTGCGAAGCGTGGACGCGGCCCGAAGGCCTGATCGACATGCCGGAGTTTGGTCCTGCGCTCGAACGGGTGCGCGAACAGGCGACGGATTCGGTTGGACCTGCCGTGCTGCGCGAGCGCTTCTTTGGCGCAGTAGAGCGCTCATCGCTTGCTGAGCCTGTGGCCCCATCCGGCGCAACCGTGACGCTGCCTCACCTGTGGTCGAAGCACGGGCTCGGTGCGCATGACGGGGTGGGCGTCTACTCGCGCACGATCGAGATTCCGGCGGACTGGGTTGGCAAGGACCTCGCCGTGCACCTCGGTCCGATCGACGACATGGATCTCGTGCTGTGGAACGGGCAGCGCATCGGCGGCACGTTCGACATGGGGCACTGGGCCGATCCCCGCCATCTGCGCGTGCCAGGCACGATGGTGCATGAGGGCTCGGCGCGCATCGTGGTCGCCGTAGTCGACGCCGCTGGCGAAGGCGGCATCGGTGGGTCTGCCGAAGCGTGCCGGATTCAGGCGGTCGATGGTGGGCTCGGTTCGGTGTCGCTGGCCGAGGGTTGGTCATTCGCGAAGGGGCCGACGTTGCGCGAACTGCCACGCTTGCCAGATGCGATGCAGCAGAATCCCAATGTGCCCACGGTGTTGTGGAACGGGATGATCGCGCCGCTCGCGCCGTTCCCGTTTGCGGGTGCCATCTGGTACCAGGGCGAGTCGAACCGCGATCGCGCGCAGCAATACGCCAAGCTGTTCCCTGCGATGATCCGCGACTGGCGCGCGGCGTTCGGCAAGGAGATGGCGTTCGTGTTCGTGCAGATCGCGCCGTTTGGCTACCGCGAGGATCGAGGCCAGACCTTCGCGCTTCGCATTGCGCAGGAGCAGGCACTCGCGCTACCGAAGGTCGGCATGGCGGTCACCACCGATATCGGTGACCCGAAGGACATCCATCCAACCCAGAAGCGGCTTGTTGGCGAACGGCTCGCGGCAGAAGCGAGGCGAATCCACTATGGCGAAGAAGGTGGCGCCTCCCTTCCGCCACGCGCGACCAAGGCGATCGTTGCAGGCAACGAGGTCGTGCTGTCGTTCGAGCGCGCGGCTTCGTGGCGCACGAGCGAGGAAGGGCCGCGCCACTTTGAACTCGCCGGCGAGGACGGTGTGTTCCATGCGGCCGCTGCACGAATCGACGGCGCGCGAATCCGGCTGTCGTGCCCGGCTACGGCAAAGCCCGTCTCGGTGCGCTACGCAGCTGCGGCGGATGCGATGGCAAACCTGTGGAATGAACACGGGCTTCCGTTGCCGCCGTTCGGTTTGCGCATCGATGGGTGAGCAAGGGCTGCGCCTCGCAGTTCGGTCGCCCCTTTCGGCTCGATGGATAAGCGTGTAGGACAACTGCCCCCGATTGGATCGCCCCGCATGGACGACGTCAGCATCCTCGACTCCTTCCGCGAGTTCACTCCGGGCCACATGGCCCTGTCGGAGCACGAAGTGCACGTTTACGCAGTGCCGCTGGCCGGTGACGCGGAGCGCTACGCCGAGTGGTTGTCGAAGGACGAGTTGGTCCGCGCGGATCGCTATCGGATCCTGGACCATCGGCGTCGCTATACGATCGCGCACGGCGCGCTTCGCATCGTGCTCGGGTGCTACCTGAGCAAGGATCCGGCCGTTCTCGAATTCGACTATGGCACGCGCGGCAAGCCGTCGCTGCGCGGTGGCGGCCCGCACTTCAACCTCTCGCATTCGGCGCACTTGGCGATGATCGCGGTGGCGCAGCATCCGGTTGGCATCGACTGCGAGAAGTCGCGGCGACTGGAGCGCTTGCTCGACATCGGCAAGCGGCAGTTTGCGACCGCGGAATACCTGGCATTGCAGAAGCTGCCCGAGGCAGAGCGACTCCAAGCCTTCTACCGCTGCTGGACGCGCAAGGAGGCATACGTGAAGGCCCTGGGTCTCGGGCTCGCCGCGCTCGATGTGTTCGACGTCGATCTCGGCGAGAAGCCGCAGTTCTTGGAACTGCGCGACGGCGAGGACATCGCGAC
>CAIYFF010000434.1 GCA_903925435.1 uncultured Planctomycetota bacterium
CACTCGGATACATCGTCACCTGGAACGACACTGCGTTGGTCGTGCCGCATTCGTAGACGTTGGCCCACGAGATCACGGCTCGGTCAGGCAACGACTTGAAGTAGATGCCGCCACTGCCAGCTGCAGTCGGGTTGTAGTCGCCCCAGAGCGGGCAGAAGCGCGGCGCGCCGCCGCGAAGGTCCGTATCACTCGGCGTGAAGTCGCCGCCCGTGACGCTTGTCGGGCCAAGCCAGATGTAGCCGTTGGAGCAGACGCAGACGGCGCTATAGGTTGATCCCGAGAACGGGAACGAGAAGGCGAGCGGCAAGCCTTGAACGGTTGCGTCGTCGCCGATTGCGAGCTTCGTGCCCATGTCGCGATCAAAGCGCGTCTGGGCAGACAGCAGGGATGTGAGTAGCGCGGTCGCGAGGGCCGCGGTTGTGGGAATGCGCATGGTGAATGATTGGGGTTGTTTGGAATCCCGGTGGGTGCTGTCGCATCGCGTGGTGCGTGCAATGCAGTCGCAGCGGGAGGGTGGGTTAGTTCCACGCGGCGCGAAGGCCATTCCGCCAACGCGCGCACCCCGGCGCACCGCTGGTCGCATGCGCGCGCGCCGATGAGCCACCGCAAGCGCCGAAAAACGAAGCGAGGCGCAGAACGGCGAACCGTTCTGCGCCTCGCGCGCTGCGCAGCGATCGCTGCGTCAGAGTCCGATCGTCCAGCGACCGCCGTTCGACGTGCGCCAGCCGAGCGCATTCGCTGCGGCATCATCCGAAACCGCCTGCGACATCAGCAGCATGCCCGCGAGGTCGATGCTGTTGGGGATCGACACCACGAAGTCCGTCGTCGGCATGCCGAACACTGCGTTGAGCAGCGTGATCTGCGACGGCAACGCCACGTACTGCATGCAGTCCGGGGCTCCGATGATGCCGAGGTCAATCGGCGGGGTCTGCGCACCGATCAGCAGGTAGCACAGCATTCCGCGCATCTTGCTGACGTGCATCGTGAACACCGAGCCGATGCGGGGCTGCGAGCCTGCCCATGCGGCGAGCTCGAGCCGGTCGATGTGTTGGCCGAGGTTCACCGGCGCCGTCATCGACACGAAGTCGAATGCGCCAGGGTTCGCTGCATTGCGGCCGTCGCTGTAGCCGACGATCGCCTTGCACAAGCCAGCCTGCAACAGGACCTCCGTCAGCTGGATGCGGAACGAGCCGTCCGGCGACAACGTGATCGCGAACGTGTTGCGTCCAACATTCGGCCACTCCGGCACTGCGTCCCAACGCACGGAGAACGTCGCGAACACCGGGTCGTAGACCGTGGAGAGCGTGCCGCCGAGCGACGGATCCAAGTTGGTCCAGAAGCCTGCGATGCGCGGCGGACCCTGCAGCAGTTGCGCAGCATCCAACGAGTAGTCGCCGGGGCCTGGATCCTCGCTGCCGAGCGTGATGAAGCCGTTGGCTCCGATCGTGACGCGGTCGACGAGACCGGTCGCATGCGGCCACGCAAACGGCAGCATCACGACGTGACGCGTATCGCCGCCAGCGGCGATGAGCTGCACCTGCGCCAGTTGCGCTGGCCGCAGCAGGTTCTTGCTGACGATGTACCCGCCTTGGCCGTTCGGCGTGAAGACGAGCTCCATGCCCGACGGATCATTGGCGCCGTTGCAGATCTGGTAGATCGAGACGCCGCGGTACACGCAGCCGAGGCCGACTTCATCGAAGCGAGCCGGAGGAGGCAGCGCGTTGGTGTCGGTCGGCACGTGGCTGATCGCGAAACCCGGGAACGTCGGGCTCCAGTCGAACATCATCGCTTCGTACGGCAGCGCTTGCTCGCTGCGGAACGTCTGTGCAAACAGATCCGAAACTGTGAGCAGCGGGTGTGCCGCGAAGTCGACTGCCGCGAACGTTGCACCGTTGCCGGTGCTCGCGCCGATCAAACGGTCGAGCTTGGTCGTCGCAGGCAGCCAGTTCTTGCCGTAGGCGACGCTGAGGTGCCCGTTGGGGTAGAGCACCAGTTGGAAGTTGACGGGGCTCGCAGCGCCCTTCTCGTAGACGCCGGCCCAGGAGATCACAGCTTGGTTCGGCAGCGAGTCAAACCAGACGTTGCCGGAGCCTGCTGTGGATGGATCGTAGTCGGCCCACAGCGGTGCGATGCGCGCCGGGCCGGTCTGCAGCGCTGTCGTGGATGGCACTGGGTCGCCGCCCGGGATGCTGTTGGATCCGAGCAGGATGTAGCCGTTCGCACAGACGCTGATCGACGTGTAGTTCGATCCCGCGTAGGGGAAGGAGAAGGCGAGGCTGAGACCCGTAACGGTGGCGTCATCAGCGAGGCCGAGGTTGGTGCCCATGTTCCGTTGGAACAGTTGCTGGGCGGAAAGGAGCGGCGCGAGCAGCGCACTTGCGAGGCTCGCAACGACGAATGTACGCATTGCTATTCCTCTAAGGAGTTGGGGCGCACGAAGCGTGCGCCTCGGCGGCGGCGGAGCGTGTTGGACTCCAGCTGCTGCTGGCCATCGTTAGTCCCTGCGCCTTGGCTCTGCATTGCGCAGCAGGGGGCATGCATGTGGCGCGTCGTGGGCACCAGCCCGGTGGCGCCTTTGCGGAACGTCGCGCCCGGACTTGCGACTCCGGTTCCAGGCGGCTTCTGGCTCAGCCGCCGTGCTCGCGCACAAACTCCGCCATGTCTGTCGGCAGCGGCGATTCGAACGTGAGCGGCGCTCCGGTGGTCGGATGTGCGAAGCGGAGGATCGCCGCATGCAGCATCTGTCGACCCGCGGGCAGTCTGCCGTCCCACCACGGATCGCCGCCTTGCTTCACGAAGCGAACGTATTCGAGGTAGTCCGCATCGGTGCGGCCGTAGAGCTTGTCGCCGACCAGCGGATGGCCGTGATGCGTCGCGTGCACGCGGATCTGGTGCGTGCGGCCCGTTTCGGGCAGCGCGCGCACGAGCGTGAAGTCGGCGAGGCGCTGCTCGACGCGGAATGAAGTGCGGGCTGGCTGCGCGCCGTGGCTGCCGTCTGCGACGACGGCGCGGCGGATCGTGATCTCGCTGTTGGGGTCGCGTCCGATCCAGCCGTCGATGGCAAACCAGTCGTCCGCAACTCGGCCGTGCACGATCGCGAGGTATTCCTTCTCGACGCTGCCTGCTGCGAACTGCTGTTGCAACGCGCGGCTCGCCGCGGCCGACTTGGTCACGACCATGAGTCCGCTCGTCTCGCGGTCGAGCCGATGCGCGAGCGCGAGCGGCGCCGTCTCCCCGCGTTCGCGGTAGCGCCGTTCGAGCACGCGGAAGAACGTGTTCTGCACGAACGCGCCGTCCGCGTGCGCGACGAGATGCGCTGGCTTGAACACGACCGCGAATTCGGGGTCGTCGTGCAGGATCTCGACGGCGGTGTTCGCGCGCGGCTCCTCATGCACGGGGCGATATGCGACTTCGTCGCCGCGACGCAGGCGGTCGTCTGCGCGAGCCGGCTTGCCGCTGTGCGTCACGCGGCCCGCTTCGATCTCGGCGCGCCATTGCGCTTCGTCGAGATAGCGGAATCGGCCGGCGAGCCATGCCACGAGTCGTTGCCCTGCGGCAGTCTCGGGCACGCGCGAACGCAGCACAGTCTCGTTGGGCTCGCTGGCCATGGGCCGCGCAGTATGCCGATGCTGCGCGCATGCTGCGCAAACGAAAACGCGCGAGGCGGCAGAGCCGACTCGCGCGTCGTCGTGCGCAGCAGGTCGCTGCGCAGGTTCAGTGCGCTTCGCGCAGCAGGTTCAGTGCGATTCGCGCACAGCGATCACTGCGCTTCGCGCACCAGAATCACTGCGCTTCGCGCACCAGCATCACTGCGCCGCGAGCAGCGTGATCACGCCGTTCGACGTGATGATGCCCGCCGCGGTGGTGCCGGGGCTGAAGCTCACCGTCTGCCAGCCGAGCGACGCACCGACGAACGCCGGGTTGTTCGGCAGGGCCAGCGACTGCGACCACGAGGTCGACGGCGCGAACGCCGAGTTGAACGTCTGCGCCGACGCCGGGTCGACGTAGGCGAAGCAGCCCGACATGCCGATCGCCGTGAGGTCGATCGCAGGGTTCGGGACGATCGCCGAGAACAGCAGGGCCGCGAACGCAGTGCCCGCGGGGATGTTCGACGAGTTCATCGAGATCGTGGTGCCGAGGACCGGACGCGCGCTCGGGTCGAGACGCAGCGGCTGGACCGTCGGGGCGGTCGGGCACAGCGTCAGGCCGGCGGGGATCGCCGTCGTGAGGTTGACGCTACCCGGGTCGGTGGCGCCGTTGCCCGGCGTCCAGCCGGTGAACGGAGCGTTGCCCGTGGGCGCGCAGGCACCCCAGTAGATGTTGACGCGGTTGTTCGACAGGAACTCGTATTGCACGTTGATCGTGCCCGTGCCCGTGAAGCTGCGCACGTTGACGAACGAGATGCGCGCCGACGTCGCGGTGACGTTGGAGAGCACCTGGCCGCCCGACGAAGGGTTGAGGTCCTGCCACAGGCCGGCCCACGTCGCTGCTCCGGTCAAGAACGAGGCCGCGCTCGGGTTGAACGACGTTCCGTTGTTGACGGGCGAGATGAAGCCGTTCGAGCAGACGACGAGCGAGGTCGTCGTGCCGCCCGGGAAGGCCAGCGTGAACGGCAGCGTGACGGTTGCCGTCGAGTCGTCGGTCAGCGTGAGCGCCGTGCCCGTCGGCGTGGCCTGGTAGCCAGCGCCGCCGCTCGCCGCGCCGAACACGTAGTTCACGCCGGAGAGAGCGAAGCCCATGTTGCTGTTCGACAGGTCGAACGAAGCCGCCGAGCCGAACTGCTCGTAGACCGTGCTCTGGCACGGGCCGGAGCCGCCGGCGCAGCCGGTGCCGACCAGCGTGTTGAACGCAGTCGGGATGCCGCTCGGGACGTCGGCGATGACCGAGGTGGTCAGGCCGCCAGCGCCGATGCGCGCTGCCGCGCAGTGGAACAGGCCCTGGCTCGGCGCGACCGTGCAGTCGAACCAGCAGTTGAAGATCTGGTTCCAGTTCTGCGGGTTGTTCGCAGGAGCCGTGAAGACGATCTCGTTGCCGACGCGCGTGCCGACCCAGTTGTTGAGCGAGTCCGCATCGATGTCGCGGAAGCCGAAGCCCGAGACCGTTGCGCCTGCATCAACCGGGATACGGAACGACGCGATGCCGCGGTTCGAGTCGACGTTGTGCACGGCGTACTCGTAGTGGAACGACGCGCCGTTCGGCGTGATCTTGCTCGCGACGTAGATGCGGCCGTCATCCGTGCCGTTGCTGGCGCTGTTGACGTTGGCGCCGCTCCAGCGCGACAGGATCGAGCCGTACTGCTGCGGAGCCGAGTTGGCGTAGGACCATGCCGTACCGCTCCACGTCGGCACGAAGCCGCGCGACGCGAGGTTGTCGCCGCGGTTGGCGAGAGCCTCGCCGCGGTGGATCAGTTGGATGCCGTAGTAGAACGTGCCGGCGGTGAGCAGTTCCTGCTCCTTGACCGTGACGCGGTTCTTCACGACGTCGCCAGCCGTGGTGATCGTGCTGCGCGCACCGTCGTTGTTGGTCGGGGCTGCGACTTCGGGATCACCCTTGTCGAAGTAGCTGCCGACCGG
>CAIYFF010000435.1 GCA_903925435.1 uncultured Planctomycetota bacterium
CTGCGGCAACCAACTCGACGCGTCGACGAACGGCTCGCCGCGGTAGGCCGTTCCTGCGCCGATCGCCTCGATGCCGTGCGCTTCGAACGTGGCGATCGCGCGCGGCAGATGCCACGCGTGGGTGACGAGCAGCACGGTGCGCACGCCGTCCTTCTGCAGCAGTTCCGCCGAGAACTTCGCGTTCTCGAACGTGTCGGCCGAGCGGTCTTCGCGCCAGCGCACCGGCGTCGAGAACTCTTGCGTCAACGCTCGCGCCATCGTGTCGGCGATCGGCTCGAGGTCGGCGCCCGGGCGGCCGCCGCTCGTCAGCACCGGGAGTTTCGTGCGTCGATGCAACGCCGCCGCGTAGCGGATGCGCACGAGAGTGAGCGCTCCGACCGAGGCTCCGCCGTATTCCGGCGCCTCGCGGTCGGCCTCGGCGCTGAGCACGACGATCGCTTGCGCGGTCGGCAGCGCTCCGGTGGCGGGCAGCGGCGGCACGCTCTGCAGCGTGCGCAACAGCGATCCGGCGATCGCCGGAGTCGACGCGAGCCACAACGTGGCGATGCCGAGCAGGGACAGCGCCATGGCTGCGCGCGGCCGCCGACTGCGCAGCAACATGCCTGCGAGCAGCAGCGCCAGACAGAGCCCCGGCGGCGTCACCGCCGCCTCGATTGCGCGCCTCCAGTTCACTGCGTTAGCTCTGCGTCACTTCGGCGACTTCTTGTCCGCCTGCTTGCCGTGCGCATCGTGCGCGTCGTGGCCTTCGCCTTTCTTCTCGCCGTCCTTCTTGGCCGCGAGATGGAACGCGACGGGCGCCACGAGTTCGTGCTTGCCCCAGCGGATCGAGAACGTGCCCTTGCTGGTGTCCGCCTGGTCCGCGGAGATCGCGATCAGCATCTTCAGCTGCGACTCCTTGTGCGCGTCCTTCTTGAGCTCGAGCGGCGCCACGGCAACGGCCTTCCACTGCGCTGCCACGAACGGCAGCCAGCCGTGCTGGTTGGACGACTTCGCGTCGATGACCATGAGGCCCATCTTGCCGTCCTTGTCGACTTGGATGCCCAGGTAGTAGCTGCCGGCTTCGATCTTCGTGCCGCCGATCTCGAGCGCGACGGTGGTGTCGAGGCTGGTCCACCAGTTCTTGCCAAGGCGCTGCGCCGTGCCGTTGAACTTGCCCGATGCGAGCACCGCGTCGTAGCTGTCCTTCCACTCCGGCTGGCTGTAGTTGATCGAGACTGCGCCGTGCGGCGTGAAGCCGTTCGTCATCTCGGCGAAGATGACCCAGGACGCCTGGCGTGCGGTGTCGGGGCCGCCCATCGACTGGACTTGGGCAACGGCGGAGGAGGAGAACAGTGCGCTCGCGGCAAACGCGAGTGCGAGGAGGTTGGTGCGCATCAGATGAGTCCTTTTCCATGGCGGTCGCGGAGCGCGGCCGCACTTGGGGGGGAAGAAAGTTAGGGGCGAGGACGACGTGCGCAAGCAGCCCGGCGATTCACCTGGACTCTTCATCAACCCGTCGGCACGGGGCGTTGGTGGCCATGTCCCTGAACGCGACCGAGCAATCAGCCCGTGTCGTGCCGGGACGCGGATACGGCCGACGAACGGTGCCAACGTAGGTGGCTGCGGCATCGGGGCATCGCTACTGTGCGCGCCCTGCTTCAGCCAAACGTCATTTCGGAGCGCTGCGCCGACTCCGCCACGAACTCATGGGACTGTTCCGTCGCAACAAGCCAGAATCGAATCCGCCGCAACCCGCGCAGGCGTCCACACCCGCGCAGCCGCAAGCTGCGACGAGTGGACCGGCCGCAGCGGGTGCTGGCCAAAAGCAACCGGCGGAGACTTCCGCGCCAGTAGCCGCGCAGGCAAAGGGGCCGGCGACGGTGACGATGGTGGATTCCTTCGGCCGTGCGCAGCAGATCCCGCGCGAGCAGTGGAAGAAGGAAGTGCTGCCGCAGGTGCTCGATGCCTACCAGCACGCGCCCGAGAAGCTCGCCGCGCTGCTGTTGCAGTACATGCGGGAAGGCTTGTCCGAAGACTTGCTGCCCGCTGCGTTGCGGCTTGCGGCGCTCGACAAGGACATCGAACGCGGCCTGTCGATCCTCGCCGCGATCCAGCGCGACATCGGTGAGCTCGACTCGGCGCAAGCGACGCTGCGCGAACTGCAGCAGAAGCTGCCCACGTCGCTGTCGCCGCTGGTCGGCTTTGCGATGATCGCGGACAAGCAGGGCGATCGGTCATCGGCGACCGCATTGCTGTGGGGCGCGTTGCAGAAGGACGCCAACCACCCCGATGCGCTGCACGGCTGGCTGTCGTGGGAGCACCAACGGCTTGGCGAGGATCGCTACGGCGAAGCGCTCGACGAAGCGTGCGCGCTGCCCAACGCCTGGCGCCCGCGGATGTGGCGCGCGCGGAACTTCTTGAGCAAGCAGCAGAACGATGCGGCGCTCGCCGATTGCCGCAACGTCGCCGAGGCGGCGGGCAACGAGAGCGACGCGTTGTTCATGATGGCCAACGATCTCGGTCGCGCGGGCCTGCTCGATGCGATCAAGGAACTCGTGTTGCCGCGCTACAAGCTCGAGGCGCACCACCCGGGCATCGGCATCGCGCTGCTCA
>CAIYFF010000436.1 GCA_903925435.1 uncultured Planctomycetota bacterium
GACGTGGCCGATCGGCTCGGGCGAAGGCTTCCGCGGCGTCTATTCGCTGCGCGACAAAGAGGTGTTCTTGTTCGAGCGCACCGCGCACAACGCGACGCGCGCCGGCACGAAGACCGCGGGCCCCGACGACCCGATGCTCACCGAGATGCTCGGCGAGAAGGCGCACCTGCAGCTGCTCGACGACCTCGCGATGGTCGAGACCTGCGTTGAGCCGTTCTCGATGGAGAAGTTCAAGGCACAGCAACAGTCGCCGATGTTCTTCTGCTCCGCGCTGACCAACTTCGGCGTCGAGAACATCCTCCAGCGCTTCTTGGAGATCGCGCCTGCGCCGGGCCCGCTGCCGACGATCGACGGCGCAGTTCCGCCGGACGCGCCGTTCTTCAGCGGCTTCGTCTACAAGGTCGCCGCGAACATGGACAAGATGCACCGCGACCGCATCGCGTTCTTGCGCGTGACGTCGGGGCGGTTTGAGCGCGGCATGGCGGCAAAGCACCTGCGCATGGGCCGCGAAGTGCGCCTCTCGCACCCGCACCGATTCTTCGGCCAAGAGCGCGTGTCGATCGAGGAAGCGTGGCCAGGCGACGTGATCGGCCTCATCAACCCGGGCCTGTTCCGGGTTGGCGACGTGCTCAGCAGTGGCCCGAGCTTCGAGGTGCGCAACTTCCCGCGGTTTGCGCCGGAGATCTTCGCGCAGGTCGCTCCGCGCGAGCCGTCGATGTCGAAGAGCTTCGGCAAGGGACTCGCGCAACTCGGCGAAGAAGGCGTCGTGCAGACGTTCTGGCCGCGCCACGGCGCGCGCGAAGCGATCCTCGGCGTCGTCGGCGAGCTGCAGCTCGAGGTGTTCAAGTGGCGCCTCGAGAACGAATACAACGTCGAGCTGCGCCTCGACCGCAAGCCGTGGACGCGCGCGCGCTGGGTTCTCAACGTCACCGACGAGGTGCTCGAGATCCTGCCGATGGTCGTGAAGGACGAGGCCGGGCGCTTCGTCGCCCTGTTCCACAGCGACTTCGAGATCGACTACGCGAAGTCACGCTACAAGGGACTCGAGTTGCTCGAGCACCCGCCGAGCGAAGAAGAAGGCTGACCGAGGGCCGCGCGCTCAGCGGCGGCTCGGCGGCTTCTCGCCGTTCTGCGCTTGCGACGCGCGCTGCAGCGTTTGCTCGATCTGCTGCCACGTCGGCGGATGGTCCTTTGCATCGACGGGCTTCTTGCCGCCTGCGTCGAGTCGGAAGGACGACAGCGCGAGTGCGCCGCCCAACACCGCCTGCTTCGCGAGCACGCGCTGCATGACCTCGCCCGACTTCTGCCACTGCACGTCGATGAGCACGAGGTCGTCCGCGCGCACAAACGCTTCGACGCGATCCGCGAGCGGCAAGTCAGCGCCGCCATCCTCGAGCCCCTTTGCCTTCTTGCGGTCGCCGATCCACCACGTCCCGCTCATCCCTTCGGGCGCAGGCTTGTCGGCTACGCGGAGGTCGTAGCGAAGCGCGAGATCCGCAAACAGGTCGGCGCCGAGCGGCGACGACGAGCGCGGGTGCGGAGCGAACGGCGTGTCCGAGCCCTTCTGCGTCGACGCGGCCCATTCGAGATCCAAAACGGTCGCAGCGTCGATGCGAACGAACGACTCGCCAAACGTCGGATCCTGCTGGAGGACGAGGATGCCATCCTTGGTCTGCACCGACTCGACGCGCCCCGACAGCCCGTCGCCGAACTCGTAGTCGACCTTGGTGTGCACCGCAGAGGCCTCGCGCTGTTCTGCGCGCAGGACACGCAGCGAGCCGCGGACCAGGAACGACAGGCCGCCGGCGAGCTGGCCGGAGGTCTCGAGTTCGAGCACCACCGTCTTCACGGCCGCCTCGCGCTCGCGCATCGCCGCCACAACCGACTCAGCAGTCACAGGTTGCGGCTTGGTATCGGACTCTTGCGCGCACAGCGGCAGCGCCATCGAGCACACGGCGGACAGGATCGCGATGCGGCCCGCGGGACGGTTGGTTGCGGTACGGTTCATGCTTGCGCGCGGCGCCTTGCGCGGTCCGAAGCGAGGCGCCTGCCGAGCGCAGGCCCTTCGCCGGACGCCCGCCGCCGAGTGGCGCGGGATCATACGAAACGCTCCGCCAGAGCCTATCTCCGAGAGCTACGCGGAGCCCAAACCGAGAACCCAACATGAACCGCCGAGCCCTTTCGTTGCTGCTGCTCGTCCCGTTCGCCGCGATGTCGCTCCGCGCCGATGAGGTGCGCCTTCGCGACGGGCGCGTGCTCTACGGCAAGGTCACCGAGGAGAAGGATGCGCTCGCCATCGAGACCCGCGATGGCACGGTGCGCGTGCAGTCGAGCGACGTGGCGTCGCGCACGAGCGACGCGCAGCTGATGGAGTCGGTGCGACAGCTTGCGAAGGGACAGCAGGACACGCCGTTCGCCAACTTGCAGCTCGCGATCCAATGCCGCGCGTATGCGCTCGACGGCGAGATGTGGCGCATGCTCGACGCGCTGATGGCCAACCCCGCGGCCGAACGACAGAAGATGGAGAAGCGCATCGACGAGTTCTTGGCGCAGCTCGAGCCGGAGTTGCTGCCGCGCAAGTTCCGCGTCGCCGACACCAACATTCGCGTGCGTGAGTTGCTGAACCGCCATCGGGAGAAGGACGGCGCAGGCAAGAAGGCGGCACGTCTCGCCGTGCTGGTGCGCGAGCAAAATGCCGACAAGGACCTCCGCGTCGAAGCGCGCAAGAACCGCGATGCCGACCGCCGCGCGCTCGCGGTCGAAGCGCTCGTGCGCCGCAAGACGGCGGGCAACGACTCGTTCGCGTGGCGCACCGCGATCCTCGACCGCGACGAAGGAGTGCGTTCCAGCGCGATCGCGGCCTGCCGCTTTGCAGAGGCCGCAGACGGCGCAGTGCGCTACCTCACGCCGGGCCTGTCGCACAGCTCCGCCGAAGTCCGCGTGCGCACCGCGGAGGCCTTTCTGGCGCTCGGCGATGAAGCCGCAATGAGCCTGCTGGTGATCGCGGGCCCCAGCGCTGGCGTGGCGCTCGCATCTGGTGGCAACAACGAGAACCGCGCGCACATCGCGTTCCTCGACCAACAGGCCTACGTCCGCGACTTCGACGTCGAAGTCGCGTCCGCGTCCCTCATCGCCGACCCCAAGGTCGACATGCTGCAGAGCGGCTCGGTGCTCGACGTCAGCGTGCACGGCGTCATCGAGGAGCGCGTGCGCATCGTGCGCGCCTACCGCTCCGCGTTGAAGGGACTCGGCGGCAGCGATCCGGGCGCCGATCCCGCGGCGTGGCCCGCGTGGCTGCGCGAACTCGAGGCGGCAAAGAAGACGCCCGCGCCGACGACGCCGGGTCCGGTGCAGAGCGACAAGCGCTGACGCGTTCGCGAAACGCCATTTGGCATCCACGGGGGACGCTGCGAGCGAGCCCGCAGCGCGGTCGAGAGCTGTGGCGCACATGCCAGCCACCGCACTAGAGTCCCGCGCCCCGAGGTGGATCCAACAAGATGGCATTCGAAGCACCGATCGCCGTCGTCGGCCTGGCGACGATGGGACAAAACCTGGCTCTCAACATCGCTCGCAACGGCTTCCGCACGGCCGTTTGGAACCGCGAGCCAGAGCTGACCGAACAGACGATCCAGCGCGCCGGCAAGGACGCGCCGATACGCGCGGCGAGCACGCCGCAGGAGCTGTGCGCGCTGCTCGAACGCCCGCGTCGCATCCTGCTGCTGATCCGCGCCGGTCAGCCGATCGACGACACCATCGCGCGCTTCCTCCCCCACCTCGAAGCGGGCGACCTGATCCTCGACGGCGGCAATAGCCACCCCGACGACACCGAGCGCCGCGTGCGCGAACTGCAACAGCGCGGCATCCGCTTCACCGGCATGGGCGTCAGCGGCGGAGCCGAAGGCGCCTTGCTCGGCCCGAGCCTGATGCCGGGCGGCGAGAAGTCGGCCTACGACGAGTTGTTCCCGATCCTGTCCAAGATCGCGGCCAAGGTCGAAGACGGGCCCTGCGTCGCATGGCTCGGCAACGGCGCAGCGGGCCACTTCGTCAAGATGGTCCACAACGGCATCGAGTACGGCGACATGCAACTCATCGCCGAGTGCTTCGACGTGATGCAAAACGTGCTCGGCATGTCGCACACGCAGATGGCCGACACGTTCTCCGAGTGGAACAAGGGCGTGCTCGAGTCGTTCTTGATCGAGATCACGAGCAACATCCTGCGCGAGCAAGATCCCAAGGGCAGCGGGCCGCTCGTCGAGAAGATCGTCGACAAGGCTGGTCAAAAGGGCACCGGCCAATGGACTGCGGAGATCGCGCTACGCCACGGCGTGCCCGTGCCGACGATCCGCGCCGCGGTCGAAGCGCGCGGCCTGTCGTCGATGCGCGACTTGCGCATGGAAGCGAGCGCGAAACTGCGCGGGCCCAACGCTGCGCGCGATCAGGATCCGACGCTCAAGGACGCGCTGCGCGACGCGCTCTACTGCAGCAAGATCTGCAGCTACGCGCAGGGCCTCGACTTGCTCGCCACCGTCGATCGCGAGAAGGGCTGGGGCGTCGACCTCGCCGAGGTCGCGCGCATCTGGAAGGGCGGCTGCATCATTCGCGCGCGCTTCCTGCAGCGCATTCAGCAGGCCTATGGCAAGGGCAAGAAGCTCGCCAACCTGCTGCTCGATGACGAACTCGGCGGCTTCCTCGTCGAGCGCCAAGCCGCGTGGCGCCGCGTCGTGGCGCTCGGTGCGCAGCACGGCATCCCGATGCTCGCGATGGGCGGCAGCCTGTCCTACTTCGATTCGTTCCGCCGCGCGCGCTTGCCGCAAAACCTCACGCAGGCACAGCGCGACTACTTCGGCAGCCACACGTTCGAACGCACGGACGGCAAGCCCGGCGAGTTCGTGCACCACGAGTGGCGCAACTGATTGCGCAGCGGGATCGCCCGCCGCGCAATCGCCGCAATTGGCGGATCAGTTGCCGATCACAGCCTGCGCTGCGTCGGACGCGATGAGCCCAAACGCGTTGCTAGCTGAGAACGGGAACGCCTGCGTGTAGATCGACACTGACAGGAAGTAGGGATCGTTCGGAATCGCAGTCGAGAACGAGACCAAGCCGGTCGCGCCAAAGCCGAACTGGCTGATGTCCGGGCTGATGCGCGCAAAGCAACCGGGCGCGCCGAGCAGGCCGAGGTCGATCGGCAGCGCACCGAGGCTCGACGTCGTGTTGCTGACGCCGATGTAGAACAGCGCGAGTTCGGGCGTCGGGCAGTTGCCGACATCGACGACAAAGTTCTGGCCGATGCGCGCGCCAGTCGACTGATTGGTCGGCGTGCCAATCGGGCCTGCGCAACCATTGCCAAACTTCGAATACGTCGGGATCACGGCCGTCGGGCTCGTGAACAACCACGTCTCGTTGTTGGTGCCCGCAGGCGCGCTGCCGCCGAAGTGGACGGTCTGGCCGAACGTGGGCAAGAACCCGACGAAGGCTTCCGTCGACTTCAACGGACCGCCGGACAGGATCTGCGTCCAGTTGTTGCCGTCGTATTCCCAGGTGTCGGTCAGAGCAACACCGCCACCAAAGCCACCGTAGAGCAGCACGCGTTGGTGGTAGTCGTCATAGACGCAACCCGCACGGTAGCGGCCCGTCGGCGCCACAGATGGCGTGCGCTGCACCCAGTTGATGCCGTCGTACTCCCAGGTCGTGTTGAACAGCGTGGCGCTCTGCGCACCGCCGAACATCACCGTGACTCCACGGCGCTTGTCATAGGCCATCGCGGGCGTCTCGAGCCCCGGCGGCGTCGTCGCGGTGACGACCTGCGCCCACGTCGTGCCGTCGTACTCCCACGTCTGATTGCCACCCGAGACGACCGAGCCGCTTTGGGTGCCGTAGATCACGACGCGATGGCGGTTCTCGTCATAGACCATGGAATAGAACGCGCGCGCATTCGGCGACGCGGAGGGGAAAACCTGCAGCCAGTTGGACGTGGCGCAGTCCCATTCCCATGTGTCGTTCGCGTTGGCCGTCGTCGTCGGCGAGCGACCACCGAACGTCACGATGCGGTTGCGCAGCGTGTCGTACACCATCCGATGCCCCCACCGCGGCGGCGGAGTCGTGGTCGGCGTCAACTGCGCCCACACCGTGCCATCGAACGTCCAGGTCTCGTTGAGCGTCACCGTCGGCCCCGATTGCAGGCCGCCGTAAACCAACATCTTGCCCTGGCCCGGATCGAACGCGATGCCGCCAGAACGGCGAGCCAGCGTGAGCGGGAAGGGCGCGGGCGTCAATTGGGTCCAGACCTGGGCAGACGCGTCGAGGGAAAGGGCGGCGCAGAGGATGGCCGCCGCAGAGAGACTGCAGCTTTGGTGCATGGTGGGAATCAGGAGAGGGAAGCCGAGCGCTACCACCCAAGAGAGATCTGGGCGCGCGCCAACAGGCTGTGACAAGAGGCGCCAGACCACGCGGACTGGCCAACGGATTCTGCCGCCGGCCCCCGTTCGGAACATCGCTTCTGTGGTCACTTCGTGCGGAACACCTCGACGCCCATTTGCTTCTTGTTCATGACCTCCTTCTTGAGCCACTCGACCTGGCTGCCGCGGTTGCCGACGTTGGCCTTGAAGTTGTTGTCGAGCGCGTCGAAGAGCCGGCCGCCTTCCTGCTGCAACTGCTGACCTGGCAGGCCAGCGCTCTGCGTCACGACACCCACACCGTGCGCGGCATCACCGCGATAGATCGCATAGTGATCGCCGAATGCCGCGAGCGCCGTTGCGCGCCCGAGCATGCCATCGGCCACGAACACGCCGCGGAGGTCCGTGTCGCCGCTGCGCACGACTCCATCGTTGCTGCCAACGACCTTCACGTGCGCGCCGACGACGTAGCCATCGCCGCGTCGCACGTTGACGCGGATGCGACCCTGCGCGAACTGTTCCTGCGCTTCGATGCGAAGGTCCGACACGAGCGCCATGCCCGTCGCGATCCGGTCGCCACTGCGCACGACGCACAGGTAGGCGCCCGGCTCGCTCATCGCGAGCGCGACCTTCTTGACCTTGGTCGCATAGTCGCGGCCATCGCCCAATTCGACCTCGAGGCTCTGCATCGGCGCGATGCCGTGCAACTTGATGCCGCGGATGTCTTCGAGCGACTTCTGCACCAGGTAGAGCCGCACGAGATCGACCTTGAACACCTGCAACTGCGCTCGCACCAAGTTGCGATACGAGATTGCGATCTCGACCGGCGCACCGGTCGCGAACGTCGAGACTTCGTCCAGCGATAGCGTCTTCTGGCGGAAGTAATCGCTCGCCTCCACCGCGTCGGTGAAGCGATCCTTCACCTGGTCATACGCCAGCAGCGCCTTCTCCGGCTCGCCGCGCGCATGCCAGATCTGCCCTTGCAGGTAGATCGCATGCCACTTGCTCTCGCTCTCCGCGCGTCCGCCGCCGCGCGCAACGAACGTGCCTTGGGCCACCTTCTGCAGCGCCGCGAACGCCTCGTCGTGCCGACCGAGCGCGAACTGGGTGTAGCCAACCGTGTAGAGCTGCTCGTCTTCAAACGGGCTGTCTGCGTAGCTGCGCAGCGCCGCCTGAGCGACCGCGAGCGCGCCCTCGAGATCCTTCGATTCGAGCAGCGTGGTCGCCCACGCGAACGCGACTTCCTCCGCGAGAGGATCTTCTGGCTGCAGCACCAAGAACTCACGCAGCTGCGCGATCGCGCGACGGCGCAGTTCCGTGGCAGAACCGACGCGCTCGTCTACCGCAGCCAACGGATCGCGCTCGGCAGCCATCGCCGCCAACTGCTGGCCGATGCTGTAGCGCGCCGTGCGCATGGTCGGCAGGTCTGGATACGCGAGCAGCAACTGCTCCAAGAAGCGCGTCGACGCTTTGTGCTCGCCGAGTTCGCCCAACGTCGTCGCCACCGCCGCGTCCTTCAAGAACGACGCCTCCTCGGTGCCACGGAACACGAGCAGCGCAGACTCGAACTCGCCGAGATCGAAGTAGGCGCGTCCGACGCCGAGGATCTTGTCGAACGGGATGACGAGGTCCGGCTGCCGATCCTTCAACTCCTCGAAGAAGCGAACGACCTGCTTGCCGTCTCCGCGTTCGATGCCGAGGAACAGCATCATGCGCGCACAGTCGGCGGCGACGTCGTCGCGCAGCCGCCAATCGGTCTTGTTCCAGTCGAGCATCAGCGACGCGAGATGACCTTGCGCGCGAGCGACGGCCTCTTCGCGCGCGGCTCCCGTGAGCGCCTGCGCCGCGTCGTACTCGTGCTTGCCGAGCCACAGCAACTCGTCGGGCGTGAGTCGATGCTGGTCGCGCGCGCCTTGCCCGCGCGGATGGATGCGCAGGCTGCTCGTGCGCCCCATCGCGCGAAGCTCGGGCCGCAGCGCCGCGTAGACCAACGTCGGCAACGCGCGGAACGAACCCTCATGGCGCGCTTGCAGCTCGTAGCTCACGTTGCCGCTATCCGAGCCTTCGGGGAAGTAGAGCACGATGCGGTCGCCGGCCATTTCGACGTGCTCGAAGGAGCCCGTGATCGACTCGCGCGGAACGCTGCAGCCTGCCGGCAGCGGCTCCTCGACGACGATCGGCGACGCGCGCATGCGCGGCATCGATTGGTGGATCGCAAAGGTGGTCGCGACGCGCAGCGATTGCCCGACGCCGAGTTGCGTCACCTCCTTGGCAAACGTCGGGATCTGCTTGCCCTGCACGCAACGGAACCCGGCGGGGACTTCTTTGCCGTCCTGACGCATCGGCGTTGCGACGTAGCTGCGCTGCACCATCGCAAACTCCTCGCCACGGTCCGCGTCGCGGAACCCCTTCTCGAAGCCCGCGAGCGTGACGGACCAGAACGCCTCGCCGCCGCCTGCGACTTGGACCTGCACCGTGTTGCCCTGCGACTTGAGCCACTCGGACGGAACGACGAACGCGCCCGACAACGCTTGCGCGGATCGCGGCTTGGTCGCGAGTTCGCGGCCGTTGACGAACACCGTCACTTCCGTCGCGCGCGGCTCGCCAGCGCCAGTCGATTGCGCCTTGGCCAACAACGCGACCGCCGCAGCCGTCGCCTCCATCGTCTCCCAACCCGCGCCGACGCGGCGCTCGCGCACTGCATTCAGCGCGCGCATGCCGACCGCATCGCGCAGGTCCGCAGCGAGCAACGCGCGCGCAGCGAGCGCGATCGTCTCGGAGCTGAGTTCGGAGAGTTGCGCCTCCGCGAGCAACGGGCGCAACGTCGTGAGCGCCTCGCTCGCGAGTTCTGGCCTGCTTGCGGCCTGCCATGCGAGCGCGAGTCGCGCGAGGCCATCGGCCTGCAGCGAAGTGCGCGCGCGATGCAGCGAGTTCATCGCCTCGAAGCGCACGCGGTCCGCGCTCGCAAGCGCCCACAACGCGTCGGCGCGCGCATCGTTGTCGGCGCCGCGCAGGGCTGCGAGCAGAGCTTCGGCAGCGCTGTTCTGCGGATGGATGGCCGCCGGCATTCCGCGACGCGCAGCCATCGACAAGAACCGCAGCGCCTGGCTCGTCGTGCGAGAGTCGATCGACCTCTTGCCGGTCCAGCCAAATGCGCCGCCATCCTGCTGCATCGCGCACAACGTCTGCAACGAGGCCGTGGCTTGCGCGAGCAACCGATCGCGATCGCCGGGCAGCGCGCCATTCGTCGCCTCGAGCCAATCGAGGGCAACCAGCGCTGCGATGCCGCGACTCGCCGCCGACATGTTGGTCGGAGCAGACTGCACGCAGTTGCGCAGCAAGAAGCCTTGGCCCAACGCCGCGCTCAGCAGGTCGCGGCCCGGATCCCCGCCGAGTTCGACGGTCATGCGCAGCCACGCATACTCGCCGCCGATCGGCAGCGACAGTTCGCGCGCAGCGCGGTCGCGACTGCTGCCCGACCATGCGGCGATGCGCTCGACTCCAAACGGCTGCACGAGCGCCTCGCGCTCCGCCGCGTCCGAAATGTCGCCAAACACGCCTCGCGCCGTCACGGTCGACAGCCCAGGCGTCAAAGCCGAGAACGCAAACTCGCGCTGCGTTTCCTCGCCCTTGCCGAGCTGCATAGCCGCGACCTCGCTGCGCACGTCATCCCCGGTCTTCTGCTCGAAGCGCACTTCGCCATCGACTGCCTTGCCGCCGAGGTTGTGCGCGCGCACTGCGTAGCGCACCTCGTCGCCTTCGGTCAGCACGCTCGGCCCCACAACTTCGACCTGCAAGTCCTGTTGCGTCCGCAGCGACGCCTTGCCTTCGCCGACCCAAGTGTCCGACGTCACGCCGCGCGCGAGGATGCGCCACGACGTCGTCGAATCGGGCATCGCGATCTGCGCACGCGCAACGCCTTCGTCATCGGTGACGAGCGAAGGGATCCACGCGCCGGTCTCGCGGAAGTCGCGGCGAACCGCTGGCCCTTCTTGCGCGAACACGCGTTGCAGCTTCCTGCCGACGTAGAGGTCGTTTGCGAGGTGGAAGTCCTGTCCACCGATCGCGAACAGGTCGAAGCCCGCCGGCGAAATCCCGCCCTGCGTCAAAGTTGGCAAAGCGACCGCGCCGCCCGTCACCGGCCCTGCTGCGCCTGGCCGACCGGCGAAGAAGCGACGTCTGCTTCCAGTCGTGCCGCCAGCGCCGCCGCCCAAACCCACCGCGGAGTTCCATTGGATGCTGTCGAACGCAGATTGCTTGTCGGCTCCGTTCGACAACGCGGCGCGTTCCAACTGCTCAATCTCCTGCATCTGCCGTTCGACGATCAACGCACCCGCGGAGTCCTGCATCGGCTCCTGCGCAGCCCGCATGCGCGCCTCTTCGGACAACAGCGCCGCGTTGACGCGTCGGCTCAAGCCTTCGTATCCCCACAGGCAACTCGAAGTCGTGCGGAACGCTGTCTCGCGCCGCTGCCCCCAGAACGTCGCGCCGATGTCGTCCGAGTCGTCCCCGTGCAACGCGAGCAGGCTCTCGTCGACCATCGCGAGCGCGATCTCCGCGCGCACCGGCTTGCCGCTCGCGTCGCGAACGCGCACGACGACTTCCTTCGTGTCGCGCGGCTTGGCCGACTTCGGAGCTTCGACTTCGACGCGCAGTTCGCGCCGAACGAAGAACGGCCGCTCCGCGACATGCAAGTTCTTGCCGTCCACCATCGCGATCGACAACGCGAAGTTGGGCGCATGCTCGGGCAGCATCGGCAGCGCGAGGCTCGACTCGCCGTCGTCGATCATCCGAGACTCGCACGCGAGGATGCCGTCGGCTTGCCAGGTGAGCAGCGCGAGGCGCTTGCCCGCGCGATTGACGACGCGCGCCACGGCCTCTTCGCCCACCGACCACGTCTCGCGATCGGCGAGCAATCGCAGCTTCTGTTCGTCGTCCTTGCCGCTGACCGTGAACTGCGCGTCGTTGGTCACGACGTTGCCGAAGCGATCCTTGCAGACAATGCGAACGCGTGCTTCGCCGCCATCGTGCGCCACGAACGTGACGCGAGCTTGACCGTCCTTGTCCGATTGGATCGCCTTGCGCGCGACCTCCACTTCTTGGAGTGCGCCACTGCGCGCGTCGGACTGCAGCCGGTAGTAGACCAGCTCCGCTTCGCGCACGAGCGGCTTGCCGCTGTGGTCCTTGATCTCCGCGACAGCCTCCAAGGTCTCGCCCGCGAGATAGACCGGACGCTTTACGCGCACGGACATCGCCAGCTCGGTTGTCACGATGGGCACCGTCACGACGCCGCGCGCGTTCTCACCGGGCGCGCTCGCCTCGAGCACCGCCACCGCGGTCTCCTGGAACTCGGCGGTCGGCAGCTCCAACGTCAACTCGCCCGCCGCGTTCGTCTGCCCGCGCCGCTCGACGACGCCACCGTCCGGCAAGGCCATCGTGCAGACCACTTCGCGCATCGCGAACGGCTCGCCATAGAACCAGGTCGCGCGCAACACGCCGGCGATCGACTCGCCGCGCAGCACGACAGACTCCTTGAGGTCGAAGGCGAGCTGTAGCCGCGGCCGCTCGTAGCGCCCGACGCGGAACTCCATCGTGTGCACCGCGGACGCGCCGTCCGCGCGCAGCGTCTGCACGCGCCAATCGCCGAGTTCGGCGCGGTCGTCGAGGTCGAAGCCGAAGTCGAACGTGCCGAACTCCGAGAACTGCACTTCGCGCTGCAGCACCAGGCGGCCCGACGGCGCGAACACCTGCGCGATGTGCCCGCCTTGCTTTGGCGTGCGATACCGGCCGCTCTCGACTTCGCGCACGACGCCCTTCACGGACACGCGCTGCCCAGGCTCATAGATCGGTCGATCCGTCGCGAGATGCGCGCGCGGCAGCAGGCCCGGCGAGTAGCCCATGCCCGACAGGTCGAGCGTGGTCGCGGCCGAGCCACCTTGCGCGACCGCGAACACGCGCAGGTCATCGCGGTTCTTGAGCTCTTGGCCGGCAAAGCGCCAGAAGCCCTTGTCGTCCGTAGCACCTTCGGCGACCACGCCCTCTGGGTCGGCGAGCAAGACGCGCACGCCCGATTCCGCGCGCTGCTCCTTCGTGTTCTGCGCGAACACGAGGAACTCCAGACGACTCGTCTTGGTGATCACCGCGAGGTCGCTCTTCACCACGAGCGTCGTCGACTCCAGCTCCTTGTCGTCGACCTTGACCACGTAAGCGCCTGGCTCATCGGCCGGGATCTCGATCTCGCGCTCCGTCTCGCGCATGCGCACGTAGCCATCGATCGCGCTGTCGAACGTGCGATCCGCCGCGATCACTTCGATGTCGAGCTCGTGCACAGAACCCGCTTGTCGCGTCGCGCGGAACCAGTCCTCCAGTTGCAGCTTGTAGACACGCACGCGAACCGACTCGATGTTGCGCGACGTGAGGCGGAACGACGCCTTCTCGTCCGTACGGAAGGTGCGCTCCGTGCGCGCGTGCAAGTTCTTCTGCGTAAGCGTCGCGATGCGCGCCTTCGCGTTGTTCTGCATCGAGCCAAACGTGACTGCGCGATATGCGGCGAGCGCGCCGTCGAAATCGAACAGCTTGCTCTCCAGCAATTGACCGATCGCAAACTGCGCGCGCGAACTCCACTCCTTGCCCGGGTGCTTGCTGACGCAGCGTTCGTAGGCAGCCTTCGCGTCCGTGAGCTTGCCCTCTTGCTGGAGCATCAACGCAATCGCGCACATCGCTTCTGGATTGCGCTCGTCGAGCGGATAGGCGCGCTGGAACGCGATCATGCGCTCCGTCGCGTCGGCAAACCGAGCGGGGCCCTCCGCCATCTGCTGCATCGCAAGCCGCCATTCTGCGTCGACGATCGCGCGCTGAACGCGTTCCCAATCCGCGTGCGCTGGATGCTGCGCCAAGTACTCGCGCCACGCGGCGAGCGCCTGCTCGACATTGCCTTGCGAGAGCAACACATCGCCGCTGAGCGCGCGAGCGAGCGCAGCCTCGGGCAACGCGCTCACGCCGTCTTGCCGCAAGAAGTCGCCAAGCGAACGCAGCGCGTCGTCCGCGCGCCCCGCACTTGCATAGCAACGCGCGACAAGGAACTCGACGACGCGCGACTGCTCGTGCTGCGGCCAACCTGCGCGCAGTTCGCGCAGCGCCTGCACCGCGCGGTCCACCTGCTGCGCCGCATTGTCCGGCACGCCGAACGTCAACGCGATCGCATAGGCCGCGTCGCCCGCCTCGGGCGCATCCTTGCCGAGCGCGAGCAAGTCGCGCAGCACGCGCCGCGCCTTTTGGTTGTCGCCACTCTGACGCAGCGACTGTCCGAGCAGGAGCATCGCGCTGCGCTTGCCGGCATCGACCGTCAACTCGCTGGCGAGCGGCTCGAGCCGTCGCACCGCGTCCGCCGCGTTGCCCGCTGCGCTCTGCGCCGAAGCTGCGCGCAACCGCACCGCGTTTGCTGCTTCTGGACGCAAGCCGAGGTCCAACGCGAGATCGCAGAACTGAACGATGCGCGCGAACTCCTTGGGCTCCTTCTTCTCCGCCTTGTCCGCCAACTCCAGGTAGACCTTTGCGACGTCCTCCTTGCGCAAGAACCCCGTGAGCCGCTCCGCCTCGCCGCGATGGATCTCTGCAGCTGCGCGCAGATTGCCGCTGCCTTCTTCGACCTTGGCGCGCAGATAGCGAGCCTGCGGCAACAGCATCGACGAGGGCTGCTCTTCTTCGAACCGCGAGAGCGTCTTCTGCGCCGCATCGCGATCGCCCCCGAGCCACTGTGCGTTGGCGAGCAACAGCAGGATGCGATCCTTGCCTTCCGGCTTTTGCTCGGTCAGCGC
>CAIYFF010000437.1 GCA_903925435.1 uncultured Planctomycetota bacterium
ACTGATTAACTGCGCTCATTGGGACATCTTATTGGCTCGCCGCGTCCGATCGTTGGCCAGCCGCTGATCTATCCCAATGGCGGTTCGTCGTCGTGGTTCCGCACCCCGGCCGGCCTCGCCGGCACGAGCTTGATGGTGCAAGCGATCTGCATCAGCCTCAACGCGACCAATCAGGTCTACGCGGCGACCGACGCGCACGAGATCCGGTTCCAGTGATCGCGTGCAGATCCACGCAACAACCGGAAGCATGAGCGCCGCATCCGCAATCCAGAGCCAGATCCGCCATCGCGCGCAACCTCGCGCGATGGGCGTCTTCGTCTCGGCGATGTGCGCGATCGTTGCGTGCCGCGATTCGGTGGCGCAGCAAATCGACATCACGTCCGTGCCTGCGTGGCGGACTGCGGGATCGATAACGGGCGTGGTCACAGGCGCCAATCCCGCGACACACCGCGTCGCGGTCTACATCTACATCGATGGCGCCGGTTGGTGGACCAAGCCGAGCGCCAGCGCCACTTCGGTGCCGATCCAGGCGAATGGCACGTTCTCGGCCAACGTCTACACCTGCTGCCTCGATGACCGCGCGTCGATCTTCTGCGCCGCGTTGATCCCGGCGAACACGACTGCGCCGAATGCCGCCGGCACGTGCAGCATCCCATCTGGCCTGCAGGCAATCGCGCGCGACTACGTCGATCGCCCAGGCCGCACGGTCCAGTTCGCGGGCCGCACTTGGGCCATCAAGGAAGCGCCGACGCCAGTCGGACCTGGTCCCAATCGATTCACCGACGAAGTTCAAGACGTCTTCGTCGATGCACAACGTCGCCTGCACCTGAAGCTCGTGCAGCGCAACGGCCAGTGGATGTCGTCCGAAGTCGTGCTGATGGATGACACCGGCTACGGCACCTACTGGTTCACGACCGAGTCGCAGGTCGGCTTCCTCGACCCCAACGTGGTGTTCGGCGCGTTCACGTGGGATCCCCACTGCGACGACACGACGATTCCGGCGTGGCCCAATCGCGAGATCGATTTCGAAGACAGCCGCTGGGGCAACTCGAGCGATCCCACCAGTTCGCAGGTCGTCGTGCAGCCGTTCCAAAACGCCGGCAGCCTGATCCGCTACACGACGCCGCTGCTGACGCCACTGCCGACGCTCTCGCGATGGTTCTCGTGGTCCGCGGACCGCATCTCGTATGGCGTCGTCGCAGGCAAGGTCTCGCCGGGCACGCTCGCCAACGTGACTCCGATCCACGCGAGCACGTATGTCCACGCGCCCGCGTCGGGCCGCCGCGTTCCGCCGTCGGGTCGCCAGCGTTTCCGCTTCAACCTGTGGGCGAACCAAGGCACGGGCCCGAGCAACGGGCAATCCGTCGAGATCATCATCAGCGACTTCCGCTACACGACCGCGGTCGGCGCATTCCTCGGCGGCTGCGGCGTCAATCCCGCAGGCAGCGCTCGCCTGCTGAGCGGTGCGCCACGTCTCGGTTCGTCGGTGACGCTCGGCTTCGACAATCCGGTCGGCTCGCAGACGCCGGGCTCGATCTCTGCGTTGCTGCTCGGCACGCGCACTGCGCGCTTCCCGTGTGGCCTGCTGCAGGTTGGCTTCGGCATGCAGACGACGGTTGGCGAGTTGCTCGTCGATCCCAACACGCAGCCGACCGGCATCATTGGCGGTCTTTGGACCGGCCCTGGCATCCCCGCTCCGTTCCAGCTGTCGATCCCCAACAACCCCGGCCTCGTCGGCCAGTGCGTCAACGCACAAGGGTTGCTGATCGATCCCGTCGGGCCACAGACCTATGGCCTGGCCGACGCATTCGAACTCTGCATTCAACCTTGAACGAACCAACGCGCGCAGCGGACTCGCTCCAAAGCGCGTGACTCGAATCCCCCCTGCATCCCTCCAGCAACTCAGACGGAAGAACCCGATGAAGATCTCTCATGTGCTGTCCGCGCTGTGCCTCGCAGCGCTCGCGCCCGTCGGCATGGCGCAAAACCTGCTTGCGAACCCGAGCTTCGAAGGCGGCCTGACCGGCTGGGGCGCATTCGGCAACTCGTACGGTGAGCCCATCAACCCGCCTGCGATCACCCCGCGCACCGGCGCACTGGTCTGCAAGATGTTCGGCAACTTCAGCGGCGGCTTCAACGTGAGCGGCGTCTTCCAGGCGTTCCCTGCGGCCCCGGGCCAGCAGTTCACGCTGGATTGCTGGACTCGCCACTACAGCGGCGACCCGATGCTCGGCACCGGCCTGCCGAACAACAACTGGGCCGTCATGAAGATCGCGTTCTTCAACGCGGGCGGCAACGAGATCGGCAATGCGGAGCGCATCGTCCTCGACGGCAACTCGGTGACGGATATCTGGATCGACAACCAAGCGGTCACGGGCACGGCTCCGGTCGGCACGGCGAGCGTGCAAGCGCTGCTGCTTTACTTGCAGCCAGCCAACGTTGGCGGCGCGGCCTTGTTCGATGACGTCGAGTTCACGACGCCCCCGACCACGCCGACCTACCCCGGCACCAACGAGGACATCCGCCTCGGCACCGGCATCAACTTCGCCGCGCCGACCTACGGCGTTGGCCAGGACATCAAGACGGCCCAGGCTGGCCAGCTGCTGGAGTTCAAGGTGACGTCGCCGAACAACACCTACACGCTGCAGTGGTACTACCTGCTCGGCAGCATCTTCGCGACGGGCACGCCTCCCACGCCGCAGCTGCCGTTCCTCGACATCTGGGTCGACCTCGGCACCTACTTCATCATGGCTGGCAACCTGACGCCGCTGGGCGCGCCGTTGATCGGCCCGAACGGCACGTCGAACTACTTCGCCGCGCCCGCTGGCCTGCCCGGCGTGAGCCTGATGGCGCAGGCGATCAGCATCAGCCCGTTGGCTGCGAACGGCATCTTCGCCGCGTCCGACGCGCACGAGATCCGCTTCCAGTGATCGAAGCGTGACCCACAAGCGGGGCTGCCGATCGCAACCGCGGTCGGCAGCCTCGCTGTGTTTCTGGGCAGGTCGCTGTTTCTCGGCAGGTCGCTGCGAGAACGCCCCTGCTTTGCTCTGCTCTGCGATCGCATGAGCATCCTCGCGCACATCGGCAACACGCCGCTCGTCGAGTTGAAGAGCATCAGCCGCGGCTTGCCGGTCCCGATCTTGGGGAAGTGCGAGCACATGAACCCCGGCGGTTCGATCAAGGATCGCATCGCGCTCGCCATCGTCGAGGATGCAGAAACGCGTGGCGCGCTCCGAGCAGGGCACACCATCGTCGAAGCGACCGCAGGCAACACGGGAGTTGGCCTCGCGATCGTCGCGGCCGTGCGCGGCTACCGACTCGTCTGCGTGATGCCGGAGAAGATGTCGATCGACAAACGCGTGGCGCTGCAGTCGCTCGGCGCGCGCGTCGTGATCACGGAGAACGCGCCACTCGCGAGCCCGAAGAACTTTCAAAACGTGGCGCGCGCGATGGCGGCAGAACACGGTTGGTTGCTTGCGGACCAGTTTGCCAACCCCGCCAACATCCGCGTCCACGAACGCACCACGGGGCCAGAGATCCTGCGACAAGCAGGCGGGCCGATCGGCGCATTCGTCGCGGGCGCTGGCACTGGCGGCACGTTGACGGGAGTCGGGCGCACGCTGAAGGCTGCGGATCCACGCGTGCGGGTCGTGCTCGCCGATCCGATCGGCTCCGGCCTCGCGGATTGGGTCGAAACCGGCACGCCTGGCGCGGACTCGGCCTACGCGCTCGAGGGCATCGGCGCGAGCACGCCGCCCGCCAACCTGGATCGCAATGCAATCGACAGCGCCGTGCGAGTCTCGGATGCGGACAGCTTCGCGATGGCGAAACGACTGGTGCGAGAAGAAGGCATGCTGGTCGGCGGATCGGCTGGCGCCAACGTCGCCGCGGCAGTCGCGGTGGCGCAGCGCGGCGGCTTGTGCGGCCCCGTGGTCACCGTGCTGTGCGACGCGTGGGATCGCTACCGCAGCAAGCCGTGGATGCAGGCCTGGGCAGACTGAACCGCTGCGTCACTGTCCGACTTCGACGTCGAACGTGACGACGTCCCCATCGCGCCACGCGACGAGCGACCATCCGTCGAGTCGAAGACGCGCGGCGCCTTCGGCGTTCGCCTCTGCAGCCTCGAACAGGCGCTGCGTTGCGATCTTGTCATCGTCGCCGACTGCGATTGCCTGCAGCTGGCCCAACGGCCGCGGCGCGGGCAGGGGCAACGAACGGCTCCAATCGACCGGACGCACGCGCGCGCCCTTCTTCACGACGAGCGCACGGCAGTTGCGACGCGAATCGCCATCGCGCACGAGCGAGCCCGCATCGACGAGCAACGAGGGATTCTCGCTGATGCCAATGCAGTCGCCGGTGGCGAGGTCGAGCTCCACGGCCGCATTCTCACCGACGCCGATGCCAAGCCGCTGGCCCGACTGCTCGAGCGCAGCGACGAGGCGCCCCACGCGATCGCGCTCCCAGAAGTGCGAGTCGGTGAGGATCCATGACACGAGGCGCATGCCGTTGCCGATCTGCGGGCCGGTGCGGTTGGCGAGTTCGTCCTCGGGATCGAGGTCTTGCCGCGGAATGCCGAGCGCCTGCGCGCTGCGTCCCGTGAAGAACATCACGTCCCCCATCATTGCGTCCCCCGCGCTGTTGCCGGCGATCACGCCGCCGCGCGCGAGCAGTTGCTTCATCTCGATCCACTCCGGAGTGTCGCGATCCTCGGGCCGATAGCGATCCGTGATGCGCTTCTGGTCGCCGCCGGTGAAGAACATCGCATTCGAAGAACGAATCGCA
>CAIYFF010000438.1 GCA_903925435.1 uncultured Planctomycetota bacterium
CGATCTGCCGCGCGTTTTCGTTTGGCGCTTCTTGGTTCTCACGCTCGATCGGTCGCAGCACGACGTCCCGCTGCGAGACCGTGAGCGACGGCCCGATGGCAACGGGCACAACGCGCAATCGACCGTTCGATGCGGGCACCTCGCCTCCGCATGCGCCCGACGACATGAGCAACGGGAGCTAGCCTCGATGCAGCGAACATCCCGTTCTGCTCTTTGTCACGTTGCACGGCCGCCGCTTACCAGGCGCGCCGACGAGAACCGCCCATGCGCTACCTTCCTCTTTCGTTGCTCGGTCTGCTCGCGGCTCCGGCCTTCGGCCAGTGCCTATCACTCGGCAATGCTTCTCCGGGCACCAACCTCGCGATGGGCGACGATTCGCTGCGCGTGGTGATGCTGCCGTTCGCCTTCCCCTTCGAAGGCACGACCTACGACCGCATCACGATCGACAGCAACGGCGCAGTGCGCCTCGGCGACGCGTCGCTGGGCAATCCTGCGGACCCGACGCCCACGGCGCTCGAGTTCCGCAATGACCCGCATCCGACGATCGCGCTGCTGTGGGACGACTGGGCCGCGCACCTCGCGACCGCTGGCAATGGCGTGTTCTTCACGGCGAGCGCGCAGCAAGCCTCGATCGTGTGGAAGAACGTGCCGCAGCACGGCGCTGGCAATGGCCTGCTGAACGGCGAGATCACGCTGGAGCCGACCGGTCGCATCGCGCTGCACCTCGATGCGGCGACGACGATGCAGCCGACTGGCGAAGCGATCTTCGGCGTGTCGCCCGGCAACAATGCGACGGCGATCGCGAAGGACTTCGCCAACGCGACGTCGATCCAAAACGGAGCTGCGTTCGAGACCTTCTCGCCGACCAACGCGCTCGACCTGCAAGGCGGCGCGATCGTGCTGATGCCGCTCTACTCGGGCTTCTCCGTCACGCGCGCCGATCTGACCGCGTGCGCCGCGCCGATCCTGGTGCCGCCGCTCGCTTCTGCTCCGGTCACGGTCGGCACTGGCTGCCCCACTCCGGCGCACAACGGCTCGATCTACGAGTTGTTCTCGGCCAGCGGCTCCACGAACTCGTTCGACTTGCACAACACGAGCATCGAGTTCGTCAAGAACGGCGCCAACTACACCGCGACGCGAGGCCCGGGCTTCGATGAGACCTACGCCACAACCGGCGCGATCCTTCCGACGGTTGGCGATGACACGCAAACGACGGTCTCGCTCGGCGCAATGGGCTCCTTCGCGCTCGGCACGATGCCCGCGACCTCGCACGTGCAGATCGGATCCAACGGCTACATCTGGTTGCCCGAGGGCGAACTGTCCTACGACGCAAAGGCGCTGACGTTCCACAACCAAGGCGCGCGCATCGCGGCCGCATGGATGGACTTGGTGCCCAATGCAACCACTGCCCCGATCTGGTGGGACAGCAGCAACGCGGCGTACTGCCAAGCAACGTGGCACAAGGTCCCGGTGTTCGGCGCCGGCGGCTCCAACTCGTTCCAGATCCGACTCAAGGCCAACGGCAACGTCGTGCTGAGCTGGCGCGAGTTCGACGGCAGCGCGCTGCGCGGCCCGCTCGTCGGCATCAGCGCTGGCAGCAACGCAGTCGACGTCGGCAGCGAAGATCTCGCGATCGGCGGCACGCCACAACCGCTGTCGCGCGCCATCACTGGCGTCACCTCGATGCAGCACACGTCGACGCCACTCGGCATCGGCCGCCAATGGTCGCTCCGCGCATCGCTGCCGGATCCGGCCTCCTTCGGCGGGTTCCTGTGGTTTGGCGTGTCCAACCCAGGCCTCTCGCTCGACTTCGTCGGAATGACGGGCTGCACGCAGTATGCGTCGCTCGACTATGTGGCCTTCCTGCTGTTCCAACCAGGTGGCCCTTACAACTGGAACATCCAGGTTCCGTATGACCCCGCGTTCGGCGGCGTGCATCTCTACTCGCAAGCAGCCGCGTTCTCGACGCTCAACAGCTTCGGCGTGATCGCGAGCAACGGCCTGCAGCACACCGCCGGTCTCTGATACGGAAGTGCAAAGCGAACGAGCCCGTTTGCCGCAGTGCGGCAAATGGGCTCGCGACATTTCATGCGGTCTGCTCGCAGCGAGCGGATCGCAACCGTCAGTTGCGCAAGCCCGCGATCTTGCGGAACCGCAACAACCGCAGCCGGACGCGCTCCAAGACCTCGGCCGCAGGAAGGCCCGTCAGCAGCGCAAGCGCTTCGTCCACACGGCTCACGGCGTGCACTTCAAACTCGCCGCGGCCCACTGCGGCCACCACTTCGGGCTCCAGCATGAGATCGCACTGGTTGGCGGTAGGGATCACGACGCCTTGTTTGCCGGTAAGCCGCCGCGCGCGGCATAGCCGGTAGAAGCCTTCGGTCTTCTCATTGACCGCGCCGACCGCCTGCACTTCGCCCTTTTGGTTGATCGAACCCGTGACGCCAAAACCTTGGTCGAGCGGAACCTCGGCGAGCGAACTCAGCAGCGCGAGCAATTGCGCAAGCGACGCGGAGTCCCCTTCGACGCCGTTGTAGAGCTGCTCGAAGCAGATCGTCGCTGCGACACACGGCGGACCTTCGTCGCCAAAGCGCTGCAGCAAGTAGCCCTCCAGGATCATCACGCCCTTGTCGTGGATCGGGCCCGACAGGTTGACTGCGCCTTCAATGTTGATGAGCCCAGATCGCGTCGGCAC
>CAIYFF010000439.1 GCA_903925435.1 uncultured Planctomycetota bacterium
CGCGCTACCGGCCGGACCTGCGGACGTTCTGCTTTGGCGAAGGAGCCTTCGTCGAGGGCGATGGCTACTTCGAACGTGCGTGGCTCACGGGAGGTGTCGTGGTGCCCGCGTTGCGCGCGCATCTCGAACGGCGGCCAGATCGCGAACTGCAGCGCGCGCTCGACGAGACGACCGCGGCGTTGATGGATCGGATCGGGCAAGGTCGCGGCGGGATCCCCACGCATTGGCGCACGCTGCGCGGGTCCGTGTTTGCCGAGCATCGCGCAGAGCACGATCCGAAGGCGTTCCTGATGCTCGAATGCGCGCCGCGCAAGGAGCTCGCGCGGTTGCTCCAGCGGGCGCATGTGCAGCGCGGTTTGTCCGAGACCCCTAGCTTCGATGATCCGGACATGGCGACGTCGTTCTCGATGATCGCGCGCTGCGAGTGGGTCTATCGATGACGCGACGGTTTGCTCGAGGTCCGGGCGAGTGTCGTAGCGCGCTGCGACTTCGCGTCAGCGAGCGGCATCGAGCGACCGCACGTCGATCGTTCCGACCAGGTCATCGTCGCCGCGCAACACGACGAGCTTGATGGTGCGGCCTTGAAACTGCTGCAGTAGTGCCGCGAAGTCGCGCAGCGAATCCAGTCGCATGTCGCGCTCGCGACCGAACCGGTCCGTGATCGCGGCCGCGATGACCACGTCGCCCGGCGCGAACTTCAGCGCAGCCGCTGGGCTGCCTTCTTGCACGCTGCCGACGCGGAGCGCCGCTGCGAACAGCGGAACGCGCCAGTTGTTGGATCCGCGGTAGAACGTGCGCGTCGCGCGTTCTGCGAGCGCGCGGTCTTCGTCGGCGCGCACCTCTTCGAGTCCGATGCCCGTCATCGCGAGCGCCGCGCCTGCTGCGCGCGGCCACGGTTGCAGTTCGGCATCGAGTGCATCGCTGCCGCGTCGAAGCCGGATCGCGAACGGTCGTGTGCCATCGGCGGTCAGCAACCGGCGCGCGAAGTCGATGCGCGTCTTGATCGGCTCGCCCGACACCAAGTCGACGACGTCGCCGATGCGGATGTCCGCCGCAAAGGCGGGGCTGCCGCGCACGACTTGCTTCACGACAACGGCGCCGGCCTTTTCTTCGACTTCGAAGCCGAGCCAAGGGGCATCCGCCGAAGACGCGAGGCTGCCACTCGACAGCAGTTGCGTCTCGAACACTTCGCGCACCGTGTCTACGGGGATCGCGAAGCCGATGTTCTCCGCGCCCATCGCCATCGCGTTGTTGATGCCGACGAGGCGACCTGTGATGTCGAGCAACGCGCCGCCGCTGTTGCCTTGGTTGATTGCGGCGTCCGTCTGCAGGAGTCCGGTGTATTCGCGCGGCTGCCCGTCCGGCGCTTGCACGCGGATCGAGCGGCCGATCGCGGACAGCACGCCGCTCGTCACCGTGTTGGCGTGGCCTTGCGGATTGCCGATCGCGATCACGGTTTCGCCGACCATGAGGCTGTCGGATCGGCCGATCGACACCGGCGTCACGCGCGCTTTTGGTTCTAGCTGCAACTGCAACAGCGCGAGGTCGTGCTCGGGAGAGTGGCTCAGGATGCGCGCCTTGAGCGAACGGCCGTCCTTCAGTTTGCACTCCACCGAGTAGCGGTTGTCGCCGAGCGCGATCGCGATGACATGCCAGTTCGTGATCACGAAGCCGGTGTCGTCGAGGATCACGCCGGAGCCTTGGCCTTCGGTCACGTTGCGGTTCGGCGCGCGCGAGCCCGCCATCGCGACTTCGTGGTTCACGTAGATGCTGACCACCGAATCGGCCGCCTTCTGCACGGCGCGCACGACCGGCGTCATGCGCAGGTCGCGATCCTGTTCGTCGGGTTCGACGACCTGGAGCCCAGGTTGGCGCTCCTTCAGTCGTTCTTGCGCTGAGATCGGTGCGACAACGATCGACGAAGCGACCAGGGCAATGGCGGTCCAGCGTTTCGACATGAGGGGTGTCCGTTGCGTAGGGTGTGGGGGCCCTACGAACGGGGCCGCCTGTTGCCTCCAGTTTCTTGCTTCGACCACGACGTGCCACCCTCGCTACCGCCAATTCTGTTCCGCTTCGAGACGCCGACGCCACTGCGCTGGGTGGATGTCGACTCCGAAGGCATCGTCAACAACGCGGTCTACCTGAGCCTGTTCGAGCAGGCTCGCTACGACTACTTCGCACAGCTTGGGCTGCTGCGGAACGGCAACATCCCGTTCGTGCTCGCCGAGGCCACCACGACGTTCTTGCGGCCGGGCAAGCTCGGCATGCGCGTCGTGACGAAGGCTCGGGTGCGCGCGTTGGGTCGCACGAGCTTCCATATGGACTACGAGTCGCTCGGCGACGGCGAGACGTTGGTCCGCGGCAAGGCAGCGCTGGTCTACGTCGACGCTGCGCTGCGACCGATCGCGATCGACGATGCTGCGCGACGCGCGATCGCGCAGTTCGAAGGCATCGCGGAAGGACCGGACGCCTGATCGAGCAGGGCCTGGGCCGACCGCCGCGCGCTGCCTGCTACGGGCGCGCGAGCACGGCGCGGGCCGCTTCCACGGTGGCGACGATGCCGGCTTGGATCGCAGGCGCGAAGTCGGGATAGAAGCCTGCGGTGTGGAGGCCGGGCGGACCGTTGCCTGCGAGCAGTTGTTGGAGGCGCGAGGCTTCGGTCGTGCCGAGGCGGAACATGCAGATCGGCACGCCTGCGTCGCCGAACTGCCCGAAGTCCTCGGCGATCATCTGCGGATCGACTTCGACGACGCGGTCCGAGCCCAGCGCTTCCCGCATCGCGGCCGCCGCCTTCTCGGTCAGTTCCTTGTGGTTCTTCAGGGCACCCGTTGGCTCCGAGAACTCGACCTTGGGCTCGGGAGCGCCCGCGGCCATGGCCAGTGCCTTGGCCTTGCGCACGATGGCTTCCTTCAGGTGCGCGCGAACACCCTCGTCGTAGCTGCGCACCGTCAACTGCAGGTCGCAGTGGTTGGGGATGATGTTGTGCTTGTTGCCGCCCTGGATCGAGCCGACGGTGATGACCGCGGATTGGATCGGGTCGATCTCGCGGCTCACGATCGTCTGCAGCGCCAGCACGTATTGGCTCGCGATCACGATCGGGTCGATCGTGCGGTGCGGCGCGGCGCCGTGGCCGCCGCGGCCGTAGATCGTGATGTCGACGCTGTCGACCGCGGCCATCAGCGGTCCGGAGCGGTAGCCGACCTTGCCTGCGGCGAGCATTGGCTCACAGTGCAGCGCGAACGCAAAGTCGGGCTTCGGGAAGCGCTCGAACAGGCCGTCCTTCAGCATCGCCTTGGCGCCGCCGGCGCGTTCTTCGGCTGGCTGGCCGATGCAGACGATCGTGCCGCGCCACGCGTTCTTGTTCTCCGAGAACCACTGGGCAGTGCCGAGCAGGTTCGTCATGTGCAGGTCGTGGCCGCACGCGTGCATGACACCGATCGCCTGTCCGCCTTGGGCTTGCGCGCGGATTTTGGAAGCGAACGGCAGGCCGGTGGTTTCGGCGATGGGGAGGCCGTCGAGATCGGCGCGGAACATCACCGTCGGGCCCGTGCCGTTCTTCAGCACGCCGACCACGCCGTGGCCGCCGACTCCGGTCGTGACTTCGAGGCCAGCGGTGCGCAGTTCGGTTGCGAGGCGATCCGCAGTCCGCTTCTCCTGGAACGACAACTCAGGATTCTCGTGCAGGTCGCGGTAGAACGTCTCCAGCCGATCGATCCGGGCTTCCACCCAGGACGCGGGCACGGGGGTCTGGCCCGGTAGGGCGATGGCCGTGCCCGCGATCGCGAGCAGGGCGGACTTTCGGAGGGAGCGCCAGTGCATGCGCGGCGCAGCATGCAGCAGAGGCGAGGTGAAGCAAGCGGGCGCAAAAGGACGGTCGTGCGCGGGGTTGCAACTGCCCTCGACAGTCGCTACCGTCCCCCGCCCTCGAAGCGGCGGCCGCCACTAGGCGCATGTCCGCCGGAGAACACCCATGAAGCTCAAGATTCGCCGTTCGAAGACGAAGCGCCTCAAGAAGGTTGGCTTCCGCACCCGCTCGAAGACCCGTGGTGGCCGCAAGGTCATCAAGCGCAAGATCCGCCGCGCTGGCAAGTTCCGCGTCGGCTGATCGATCGGCGATGGAGCGCGGCCGGCCTCAGGCTGGCCGCGGCACAAGGCCTCCGGAGATGTCTCCGTTGAGGCGGTAGTCCGCGCACGTGGCGAATGCCCGCGCACGATGGTCATTCCGTTCTGACGATCGGATTGCCTGAGCAATCGAGTGGTTGCATCCGCGATGGCGTTCGAGCCGCGGTGGGCGAGCCTTGCAGCCGCGATCTAGACCACGGTCGGTTTTGCCGGCTGTCGGTGCAGGCTGTCTTTGCAGGCCTGCACTGCGCCGCTCTTCACTGAATCACGCTGCGCTGGCAGCGGCGCGGAGCCGGAGCTCCGTTGCGAATCACTTCGGCAGTTGGCGCTTCAAGAACGCCATGTCTTCGGCGAACTGCGTCAGCGCATCGCGATCGCTCGCTTCGATGCCGGTGAACTGCACCGTGACGCGCACGCCGCCTTCATCGGCCGCATCGCACTGCGTCACCTTGCCCTTCAGGTCGAAGAAGCTCTTCTTGAGCATCTTGACCTGGAACTTCAGGCACACCTCGCCGTCCTTGAAGAACAGCGTCTTCGCCTGATCGAACGAGAAGCCGTGCTTCTGGCCGTTCCAGACGAATTGCGCCTTGCCGCCATCGACGTTGGACATCGTGCCGACCAGGGTGCCGCGCTTGTGGCCGAGCATCTTGTTGCGCGTCTCGTCGGGGAACGAAACCATCACCTTCTCGTGGTCCACCGGGGCGTTGCCGGCGAGCTCCGTCTGGTTCAGGTGCTTGATGATCGCCTTGTGCGCGTCCTGCTCGGTCTCGCAGACGGTGATCAACTTGTCGATTCCGACCTTGCGGATCACGTCGCGGACGAACGACAACGGCTGGGCGATGACGAGCTCGCCGCCTTCGGCGCGGCAACGCTTGTGCGCCTTGATGATCGCGCCGAGCGCCGTGGAGTTGATGAACTTCACGAGGCGGAGGTCGAGGATCAGGTGGTTGATGCCGCGCTCGACCAGTGCCTCGATCTCTTCCTGGAGGCTGGGGCAGTGGAACGTGTCGAACTCGCCCTTGAGCGAGAGGACTGCGTGGTCGTCAAACGTGGACTTGTCGATCTTCATGGGTGGCGTCCTGCGGCGGCTTTGATGCGTGGTTTGTCCGCGCACGCAAGGCGGCGGATTTTGGCGTTGCAGCCGGTGCGGCGCAACCATGTAGAGTCCCGCCGCGCATGAAGAGGTTCTTGTTCTGGAAGCGGTCGGAGCCTGCCGCAGACTCAAAGCCGAAGCCGGTGTCCGGGCCCGCGGCCGGTCGAGGCTTTGGCGACAGCTCGACGTTTCTCACTGGCGAGGCCCGCACCGACCAGCGGTCGCTTCAGATCCTGCTCGACACGATCGCCGCGGTGTCGGCCAACATCGATCTCGAGACAGTGCTGGCGCAGATCGTCGATCGATCGATTCAGGTCACGCAGGCGGAGCGTGCGCTGTTGCTGATCGGCGACAACGGCGACGGCCTCGATGTGCGCGTGGCGCAGGACAAGGAAGGCAAGCGGTTGCCTTCGGAACAGCAGTGGAGCCGCACCCTCGTGCGCCGCTGCCTCGCGGATCGCCAGGCCGTGCGCTCGGTGGTCAACTCGGACCGCGAAGCGCTGGAACTCGGCCAGAGCGTCTA
>CAIYFF010000440.1 GCA_903925435.1 uncultured Planctomycetota bacterium
GCACCGCAGTGGGCTCCTTTTCGAGGAGCAACGGTTCGCCGTGGAGGATCGAGGCATCCACCATGTGGCGGCGCCCGTCGAGATTGACAATCACGGTGGCGTGCCCTGGTGGCGGATTTGCCGAGGCCATCATTGTCCCTACGCCGCGCTCGGCATCGAAGCCCAGTTCGCAGAGCAGGCTGTGCAGCGCGCCGTTGGCTGGCCAACACGTGCCACCGGTGCCATGTGCGAGCCAGGCCTCGAAGAACTCGCTCGCGTCATCGCCCGCCAGCGGGCGACTGTCGCCGCTGCGCAGGTGAAGCAGTTTGCGGACGTTGTCGAAGGGGACGCGCAGGCACCACTGCGCGTAGAAACTGCGCAGTCCCTCCAGATCCGCCTCCGGCCGCTCCCGCAGGCCGAGTCCTTGGAGCACACGCTCGATCAGATCTGGCTCCAACGGGTCGTGCGGTATGGGTGTGGACTCCACGTGGTGACTCAACTGCAGCAGTGGTTGCGCCAAGTATGGGTGCGAAAGGCGTGGCGATACAGCCTGAGCGGGGTGGGACATCCAAAGGGCTCCCGGACCACCCGCGAGCGCGGGGGATGGTAGTGGTGGCGGTCTGCACCGAGGAGATGCCTTCCTTGGTTGCGACCGCCATCCGAATTCGAGGTTCTCCTCCCTACCGAGCCGCCGTGCGAGTACTCCGGCCCTGGCAGAGATGCCGAGTCTGCAGCTCGGGCAGTTGAGCACGTCGATGAGGAAGGCGCGGCTCAGCAAATCGGCCCAGGAGTCGGCGTCGATGAGCAATCTCGCGTTCCCTGAACCCCGCTTCACCGCCCAATCGCATTGCGCGACGGCGCGCCCGAATGGCTGTGCACGCTGCGTCCTGAGTCGCTTTGAGCCGCCGTGGTCGGCGCACCTTCTTGCCTGCCCGGCATTCAGTTGCCGCGGCCAAAGTCTCGATAGCACGGGCGAGGATCGACCATGACCATCGCCACTGAGCTCAAGGCTATCACTGCGGACACTTCGTCAGCCGCGCTCTACTCGGAGTACACCGGCATCCCTGTCGAGATCGTCGAGAAGTGCGCGGCAAAGTTCGGCGCCTTCAATCAGGTGACCTGGAGCGAATGCGAAGGCGCGACCTTCTGCGACAAGGCCAAGGTCTACTACGAGAACACGGACGAGTATCTGTTCGACCTGCTGCACGGCAGCCGCAGCAAGGCGTGGCGCAAACAGGTCTATCAGCACTTCGGGCATTGGAAGTGGATGACCAGCATCGGGCCCGATGTGATCGAGTTCGGCGGTGGTCTCGGACTCACGTGCTCGCTGTTGCGCGATGAGGGTCGGCGTGTGACCTACTGCGATGTCGACGGTCCGGCTGCGAAGTTTGCGCGGTGGTACTTCGAGCGCACTGGGCAGCGCGACATCGAGATCCTGCACACGCCGTCATCGGAGCTCGTGTTGCCTGAAGGTCGGCAGTGGGACCTCGTGTTCTCGGACTCGGTCATCGAGCATGTGCCGGATCCAGCCGCGACCGTGGAGCGACTCGCACGGGCGCTGAAGCCCGGCGGCCTCATGTATCTCATCATCGATGCGCACGATGTTGGGCCGGCGTTTCCGATGCATCAGCATGTGCACCTGAAGGACCTTCTCGCGGGCTCGCCGACGCTGCGTTCTTTGGCGCACGTGCATCACGACGGCGATGTGGTGAACGCATTCCGGCGCATGAGCTGAGACTTGTGGCCGTCGCCGCTGTCGGCGCGGCTCGGGAGCGCCGCTTCGTGCCGTCGATGCGCCTTCTCAGCCGCGCAGCGAACTCAGCCCCCGCGCCCCGCCACCTTGCGGAACGCGCGCACGCCATCGAGCTGCCCGTAGACGACGAGCACGGCACCCTCGGCTCCGTGCCGCAAGAACAGCTGGCGATACAGCGCCTCTTCCTCGGGCCACGGATAGGCGAACACGACGTCGAACTCGTCCATGTCGCGCTCGAGCCGGTCATACGCGTCGTCGCTCTGAAGCACCGTGCGCGTCGACAACTCGGCGCGATCGAGCAGGCGATCGCTGCCGGGCGGAACGAAGCTGCCGGCGACGAACGGCACGCGCACGCCGTGGCGCGCTGACAGTCGATTGGCCTCGTCGACCATGGCGTCGTCCCACTCGATGCCGTGCGCGTCGAACCCGAGCTTCGCGGCGGCGACCGCGACGATGCCGAGCCCGCTGCCCCATTCGAGGAAGCGAACGAGGCCTGGTTCCTTCGCGCGCAGCGTCACGAGGCAACGGACGACCAGTTCGTGATCGCTGGGGATCGCGCCGTGGCCGGGTTGGAGACCTGGACGCGCAAAGTGCGCGGTGAGACGTTCGCGGCCGTCGGCGAGCACGGTGGTGACGGCCGTGGGCAACGGGGCGGGGTCGGGTGGGAGCTGCAGCTGGCGCAGGGGCATCGCGGATCGTCGGCAACTGGGTGAGGCTACGACCGCACGCTGGCGGTGCGCATGCCGCGGCCGCGAAGGGTGGGCATCGGAGTCACGGCGCTGCGCATGGCGTCGATCCCGCCGCAGACGCACGACCTGTCGATGGACGTGATGCCGGCACGACGAACGCAGTGACAGGCGTCAGCGAATCTTCCGTTCGCTGATTGCGCCTCTGCGAACTCCTCATTGGGCTCCGCCACAACGCGCTCGCTGCTGAGCGCGCATCGAAGCGCGCGCCGTGTGTTCTATGGGACGGGCGCGGGTGTGGCCCACTGTGTGGCCGCTCTCCGCGCCCTCGGCGCCTCACGCGCGCTTCGTGACTTCGAGCAGGTGGAAGCCGAACTGCGTCTTCACCGGGCCCTGGACGACGCCGACGTCGCCATCGAAGCATGCGGTGTCGAACTCCTTCACCATCTGGCCGCGGCCAAACGTGCCGAGGTCGCCGCCGCGCTGGCCCGAGGGGCACTGCGAGTGCGACTTCGCGAGCGCGGCGAAGTCGGCGCCTCCTTCGATCTGCTTCTTGAGGTCGAGGCAGGCTTGTTCGGTCTTGACGAGGATGTGACGTGCAGTTGCGCGGACCATGATGTGCTCTGGGGAAAGGGGGGGGGCGCAGAAGCTACCGCCTCACCCAGCGTGCGCCAGCGCGAGGGCGTGCTGGCAATGGCATCGTGGCTGCGTAAGAACCTGCGCCATGTCCTGGATCCTGCCGATCGCGACCTTGTCGCTTTGCGTTTCCCTCGTCGATGCGCGGTTGATCGCGCAGCAGGAGCCGGCGGCCGCTGCCGCAGCGCCGGCCGCCGCGCGCGCGCAAGGGCTCAAGGTCACCTACGCGCCGTTTGATGCTGAGCGCCGCAAGAAGGAAGGCTCGCACAGCTTCCGTGCGCGCGTCGCGTCGCTTGCAGTGGAGCGCGGCGAGACGCCGACGCCGCTGATCGCGCCGGGCGCGTTCGAGGCAAAGTTCGAAGGCGTGTTGCCGCTCGCGGTGCGCGATCGTTACCGCTTCCGCGTCGAAGGGCGCGGCTCGTTCACGCTCACGATCAACGGCGAGAAGGCGCTGAGTGGCTCGCTGCGTTCTGGCAAGCCGGTGGAGACCGCGGAGCCGGTGCGTCTCAAGAAGGGCGACAACGCGTTGGAGTTGAAGTTCGAGAGCGGGCTCGCGGGCGACGGCGAGTTGCGCGTGCTGTGGTCGGGGCCGGAGTTTGCGTTCGAGCCCATCGCGCCAGAGGTGTGGCAGTGGGCGACGGACGACAAGGACATCCAGGCCGGCGAGTTGCTCCGCGCTGGCCATCACTTGTTCAGCGAGAAGCGCTGTGTGCAGTGCCATCGCAACGAGGAGGCGCAGGGCGCATACACGCGCGGCGAACTCGACGGACTCGCGCCCGATTTGCGCAGCGCGGGCGCGCGGCTTCAGCCGGGCTTCGTCGCGGAGTGGATCCGCGATCCCAAGAAGGTGCGCCCGGACGCGTCGATGCCGCGCATCCACATGGAGAAGGACAGCGACTACGACGATGTCGCCGCGTGGATCCTCTCGCTGAGCCAGCCGATCGATCCGGTCCCGTTTGCGGAAGGCGCCGCGGAGCGCGGCAAAGAGCGCTTCCTCGAACTCGGCTGCGTTGCGTGCCACATCACGCCCGGCGAGAAGGTCGACTCCGATCTCGTGCTCGGCCGCATGTCGCTCGGCTTCGTGCCGCGCAAGTGGCGCGCGTCGGCGCTGCAAGCGTTCTTGATGGACCCGGCTTCCGCGCACTCGGGCACCAAGATGCCGGACTTCAAACTGAAGCTCGACGACGCCAAGGCGCTCGCTGCCTACCTGCTGAAGGACGCCGCAATCACGCCGCCGCCGAAGGGCAACCTCGAGAACGGCAAGCACCTCGCGCAACGTCACGCATGCGATCGTTGCCACACGCTCGATGTGCCTGATGTTGGGCGCCGCTTCCGCGCGGTGCGCGCGCTGCATCCCACCGAGGGTTGCCTCGCTGAGCAGCACGCGAAGAAGACGCCGGACTACGAACTCACCACGCAAGAGCGCACGGCGTTGCGCGCGTTCTTGCCGCTTGCGAACGATGCGGTGAAGCATGTGTCGCCGATGGACTACGCGGCGCGCATGGTGCCCGAGTTGCGTTGCGCCAACTGCCACGGCTTTGATGGCCGCGCGTCGGCGTGGGCGCAAATCGCTGGCGTGATGGGGCGCGAAGAGCCGTTGCCGCAAGAGCAGGATCCGGTCGCGCAAGGCGTGCCCGCGTTGACCTGGGTCGGCAGCAAGCTGCAGCCTGGTTGGATGGATCGCTTCATCACGGGGCGCGAAGCCTCGCCGCGGCCGTGGCTGCACGCGCGCATGCCAGCGTTCGGCACGCGCGGCAGCGCAGTGATCCAAGGCTTGGTGCGTTCGCATGGATTCCCTGCGCAAGACGAACCGGAGCAGCCGGTCGACACGCAACTCGCCGCGCATGGTGGTCGCCTCGTCAACATGGGCGAGGGCTTTGGCTGCGTGCAATGCCACGGCGTCGGCGACAAGCCGCCAGTGCAGGTGTTCGAGCGTCAGGGCATCAACTTCAAGGTCGCGCAGCAGCGCCTTCGCCGCGACTACTACATGCGCTGGATGCTCGATCCGATGCGCATCGACCCCGACTCGCGCATGCCGAAGTTTGCTGACCAGAAGGGCAAGACCGCGTTTGTCGACGTGCTCGAAGGCGACGCGAAGAAGCAGTTCGACGCGATCTGGAACTGGTTCCGCACGCTGTGACGTAGCGCGCGCGGCGCAGGGTCAGCCTTGCGTCGCGAGCACGCGCTGCACTTCGGTGCGGACGCTGCGGCCTTGCGGCGAATCGGCCTCGACGACCATGCGCAGCAGCAGCAGCTTGCCTTGGTCCGCGCCATCGAGCTTCAGTTCGAAGCCGCCGGGGAACGCGCCGACGGGCCGCGCGTACAGCGGAGCGGGGTGCTTTGTCGCATCGCCATTGCTCGCGATGCGCATGCGCCGCTCGCTGAACGGGCGCGACCACGATTCGTCCTCGACGCACGGGAGCTTGCGTCCAGCCGCGAGCGGTTCTAGCTCGCCAGACTCGGTGATCGACCACAGCGTGTCTTCGCTGCTCGCTGCCGGATCCCAGGCGAAGCGGAGTCCGTCTTCGTGCAACTCGCGGAGCGCCTCGCGTCGTGAACTCTCATCGCCCAGGTCCATCAACGCCGCGTAGTCGAGAAGTGGATCACTGACGAAGCGCACGAGGTCGAGCCCGCCGTCGCCAGTCATGGGCGCCGTCACGCAGAACTCATACGTCTGCACGCGCGAGCTCGGCCCTTCTTCGCCGCCGAGTTCGAGCTTCTCGCCGCGACGCGCGACGAACAGCGCGTTGCCGGTCTCGAGCGAGCCTGGCGCATCCGGCAGGAACGCGCCGTGCGAGGTGAGCTTGGGCAACCTGCATCCGCTCGCGATCAGGTCGACGCCGAGTTCGAGCGAGGTCAGCAGCTTCTGGTCCGTGGCATCGGCTGAGAACACGCGCGCTGCGAACTCAACGTCGGCTGTCAGCTTGCGCGCCACGCGATCGGAGACGTCGCCGAGCGCGAAGCTCGCGCGTTGCTCGCCGCGGACGCCGGCGAGCGTGCGCATCGACTCGGCGACCATGACCATGAGGATCGACATCACGGCCGCGACGACGATCAGTTCGACCGACGAGAAGCCTGCTTGCGCCTTGCGATTCGTCATCAACGGCTCCTCCGCACGAACACGCGCGTCTGATGCGAAGCGTGGTGGCAGCGCGTCGACGTGCGCCATGCTTCGACTGCGAACACGATCTCCGTCTGCGGCAAGTCGTCTGGCAGCGCGAACGTGAACGCTTCGGTTCCTTCTCCTGCGTCGGCGAGTTGCTCGTCTACGTCGGGATACACGCCGCGAATCGCTGCGTTGCCGGTCGATGCCGATGTCCACGTGAGTCCCTGGTCCTTCGACCACATCACGCGATAGGTGAGTTCGCTCTCGTCGCCGTCGGATGGCGCCGCGTGCGCTTCGGTGTAGGGAAGGCCGTCGTAGCGCAGCCACTCGGTGGTCCAGCGCACGGTCATCGAAGTCGGATTGGCTGCGAGTGCGCCGGCTGCAGGCTCGACGATCGTCACGCGCGGCGCTTGCGCCACTCGGTTGGGGAGCTTGGGCTTGCCCGCCGCGTGCAGCGCGCGGAACCCGAGCAACAGCGACTGGTGCGCGATCGTGCGCGACGACGCGTCGTCGCCAATGGCAGTCCACAACGCCAACGTCGCAGATCCGCGCAAGGACGACCTCCACGCGAACGCCGCTCCTGCTTCCTCGTTGCCGACGGTCCACGTCTGGTCCAGCTTGACCAACGTCGATCGCGGGAATGCGGTGGTGGCATCGAGCCCTGCCACGACGACGCCGCAGTTGGCGGCCGAGCGGATGGCGCGCGCGGTGCGCAACGTCGCGGGCGGTTCGGCTTGCACCGATTGGTTGATGGACACGGCGCCGTTCGCAGTGGGCGACAGCGCATTCTCCGCGATGCTGGCAAACGTCAGCGTCGACGACGCATTGCCGCAGCAAGCGAGCATCGCTGCGCCGGCTGGCCCCATCCGCGAGCTGTGCAATCCAGCGACGCTTGCGCCAAATGGCAGGTCCGAGAACGACGCCCCGGTGAGAGGCATCCATGCAAGGCGATCGGCGTCTTGCGTGATCGCGAGGTTGCCATCGCGCATCCATTCTGCGCCGAGGTCGTCGGGGAACAGTTCGCCGAGGAACGGGATGGAGCGCCACGTGCGCGTGCCGCCGCGCGCAAGCGCGAGATCGCCTGCTGCGCCGCCTGCAGCGGCCTGCGCGCACGCGATCGTGTCGACCTGTGCGAGCTTGCCGTCGGTGAAGTCGCGATGCAGCGCGATCGGCGCCGTGCCGTCCTTGGTCGCGAGCGCGATCTCGCCGCCGAGCAGAAGCGAATCCGCCGCGCGATCACCCGGCGACACGAACACCGCGGCGCAGGACTGCAGCGAGTCGCGCAGCAGTTGCAGCAGTCGGCCCGCGTCCGCGCGAACGCCTTCGCCGAACCCATCCACGAGCGGCGCGCTCGACAAGCACGGCCAGAGGCTGCGTGCATCGGACCCTGCGTGGACGAGGTCGTCGCAGGAGCTGACGAAGCCGTTGGCGTTCGTGGCCCCGCCCGACATCAGATCGGAGTAGGGGCACAGGCGCGGATCGCCGAGGAACTGCGCGCGCTCGGTCGAAGGCACCGCAGTCGCCGCGCGCGTCCACCATGCGAAGGTCTCGCTCGCATTGAGCGGTTGCTTCGCCGTCGGCCATTGCGTCCCTGTCGTCGAATCCGACCCGATTCGCGTCACGACGCGGATCACGTGATCGCGCGTGGGCAGTGCGGCCGCGGCAAACGCTGTAGCTGGCACGCGAATGCGCCAGCGTGCGGTGTTGCGCGCAATGCGCGAGCTGCTGCTGGTCGCGAGGTCGTTCTCGAACTCACCCTTCACCGGCGATGGGC